>JBNGDY010000001.1:0-6019 GCA_049975665.1 Candidatus Nanoarchaeia archaeon
GATTTTGGTTTCTTTACTCTCAATACTAAACCAGGAAATGTATCAGGATTATATTCTGTATTTGGCTGTGTCCGTGCTAATTTTGTTAAAGAAACATCCTTACCTAGAGATGTAGTAGCAACAATATTCTGAACAGTTAAGGATGTACCTGATTTAGAAGTTTTCTTAGCCATCTTAGTAATATTTATAAATAGATTGCCTTTAAAAAGCTTTCGCTTTTCCTCCTCGAGCTTTTTAAATAGATTTATTCAGCTTCCTTCTTAATCTCCTTTAGGGTTGCAATATCACTCTTGTTCCTATCTGGCCTCTCTCTCACAATTCTCGGAAATCTCAAAGCATATCCAGAGCTGTAAGTAGGAGATTTTTGAACATTTTGATATTGAACTGTTACTACAATTTCTGGCTTAACCTCAACATGCCTGCCTTTTTCTTTTTCAATAATCTTTTTCAATTTGTCTGTTAACTCAGTAAATGATAAACCTTGCTCTCTCTTCTCTTTTAAACCAGTTGAAACCTTACCTACTTCTAATAAATTGCCTGATTTAGTATCTCTGCACGATACATCATAACTTGTTAACCATCCAGCTCTTTTTCCAGTACCATATTCAGCACCTGTTATAACTAAATCAAAATCCTTATCTTCTGGTTTTAGTTTCATACCATAACCAACTCTAGAACCTGGCTTATATGGTTTATCTAAACCCTTAACCATCAACCCCTCTTGTCCTTCTTCAATAGCCCTCTTATAAAATGCCTCTGCCTTATCCTTACTTGATGTTATAATTTGTTCAGCTAACACAACCTCGTATTTCTTTTTCTTAACAATCTTCTCTATCTTTTTTCTCCTATCTTTAAATGGTTCATTAATAAATGACTTACCATTACAATATAAAATATCAAATATATTCACCTCAACAGGCAGTTCCTTAACTAGCTTGTTAATATCATATTTCCTCTTTATCCTCTGTGATATAGCTTGGAATGGTTTATATTCTTTGCTTGATGGCTCATATCCAACTACTTCTGCATCTAATATATAATCCTTGGCTTTAACATGCTTTTTAACAGCTTCAACAATGTCTGGAAACTGATTAGTAACATTTTCTAATCTTCGTGTAAAAATCTTAATCTCCTTACCCTTCTTATTTATCATAATCCTAAATCCATCATATTTAAATTCAAAAGCAGCTGGCTTTCCAACTCTTTTAAAAGCATCATCAATATCCTTTGCTTTTGGAAATAACATGACCTTAACAGGTCTGCCTGGAGACAAGGAGATATCTTCAAGCTTATTCTTACAAGCTTTTTCAAATACTAATGCAAAATCAGCTGCCTGATCATAAGCTTGCTGAACCTGCTCTGTTTTTTCTTTTTTATTTTCTTTCTCAGGATTAAAACAAGCAGAAACAATAGCATCTCTTAGCAATCCAGAACCAACACCAATTTTTAAATCACCTAATACTGTTCTCATAATATATCTAGCTTCCTTTGGTTTAGCAGCATGTAATAAATCAGCTATTAATCCAATCTTTTTGCTTATTGTGCCCTTACCTTCAATCTCAGCTACTTTCCTTAAATTATTTATAACCTTGCTAGTTGTTAGTTTACCAGAAAATAAAGAAGATTGTTTCTTTTCTTTTATGAGATTTTCAGCTACCTTACCTAAATCACCTATTTTCTTAAATTCTGTTGTCACAGCATCTTGGCTGTCACCTGTTGCTGTAGATATGGCTTTCACAGCTAGCTTCTGCGAGATGCCTAATTCTCTTTTATCATAATCAGGAAAAACCCTACCTTCTAATAAATAAATAATCTCTGGCTCTTGCTTAATCTTTTTTAAGAAATCAGCTAGCAAATCAGTCTTTTTTAATCCACTTGATGTTCCTTCAAGCTGTTCATAAACATCAGCTACCTCTTTATAATCCATATCACTAATAAGAAAAAAGGTTTTAAATATCTTAAGTTTCTGTATTAATAATCTTATTAGTAAGCATCTGGTTAAAAATAAAAATTGAATTAATTAATAAGTGGTAACAATAACAAAAGATTTAAATATGGCTTTTTTGTAATAACCTTGAGATGTTAGACCAAGTTTTAAGCACAGCAGAGGATTTTGTTGTAGTTGGCTCAGCTGGAAAAGATAAGGTTAGATTTGCCTTTCCTTCAAAAGGGGATATTGCAAGACATTATTTTGATCAAAGTCCTGGAGTAAGAAGCAGGCATGTTGATGGTTTTAGCGGATATTGGAGATATAACCCTGAAACAGGATTAATAGAAGGTTCTGACACTTTTTTAACATTAGGATTTGATGAAGTTGTAAGACAAGATGGATTTTAAGTTCCAAGTATTGAAGAAGCAATGACTCTTGATAAACAAGGAAAACTAACAAATGGAGTTTACAGAGATTATGAGATTGCTGTTTTCAGTGCAGAAGAGCCAAACTCAGAAGTAGCTCAAAGCATGGTTGAACAAGCACAAGGAGAAGAACTTCCTTTTATTATTCCATTTAGAGCAATGACTCATGAGATTAATAAAGACTATCCTTATGGAATTGCTTTAAATTTAACAGACCCTGATAAGATAAAAACAGGAAGACAAGCAGAAGAAGTTCTTGCCAATTTTATATGGGGGGGATATTCAGGTGCTCAGAGGGTTTGTCGTTACGCCGATGGCGGCTGGAATGCTAACTGGAACAGGCTTGACTACTCTCTCCCTCATGGTCGAATGGCTCAGATAATTTGGTTAGGGTTAATATTAATATGAAATGGGAAAGATTATATGAAAAAATTATCTCTCTAAACAATCTATTTCTTGCTTATAAAAAAGCTAGAAAGCACAAAACAAAAAAGTTTTATGTTAAAGAATTTGAAAAAGAGTTATATGACAACCTATTAAAATTACATAAAGAATTAAAAAACCAAACTTATTATCCAAAACCATTAGTTACTTTTATTTTGCGAGACCCTAAAACAAGAAAAATATCAAAATCAGATTTCAGAGATAGGGTTGTCCACCATACATTAGTGAGGATTATAGAACCAATTTTTGATAAGGGATTTATTTATGATTCTTGTGCAAATAGAATTGGAAAAGGAAATCTATTTGCATTAAGCAGATTTAATAAATTTAAAAGAAAAGTTACAAATAACTTAAAAACAGATGCATTTTGTCTAAAAGCAGATATAAAACATTATTTTAAAGAAGTTAATCACCCAATCTTAGTAAATATTATTAAAAGAAAAATAAAAGATGAAAAAGTTATCTGGTTAATAAAGCAAATATTAGCCAATTTGCCTGCAGGCAAATTAGATTGCAAGAAAGCCATGCCTCTTGGAAATCTAACAAGCCAATTCTTTGCTAATATTTATTTAAATGAATTAGATTACTTTATTAAACATAAATTAAAATCTAAATATTATATAAGATATGTAGATGATTTTGTTATTCTACATAAAAACAAACAGAAACTTGAAAAATTCAACAAAGAAATTAATAATTTCCTAGAAAAGAAATTAAAATTAGAACTTCATAAACAAAAATCAAGAATAATTAACCTGTCAAGAGGAATAGATTTTGTTGGTTTTAGAAATCTTTGGCATCATAGATTATTAAGAAAAAGAAATATAAAAAACATGCAAACCAAAGTTATTAGATATCAAAGAGGAGAAATAATGAAAAGGGAAATTTTAGAATCCTTTCAAGGATGGAATGCTTATGCTAAACATGCCAACACCTATAAATTAAGGCAAAACATTGTTAAGAAGTTTAATTCTGCTGAATGTTAACCCTGCTCACTAAGATTTATAAATCCCTGTTCTAAATAAGAATATGGAAATAGAAACAAGTGATGATAATTTTGAAAAAGATGTTATTGAAGCTAGTAAGCAGAAACCAGTATTAGTAGACTTCTGGGCTGAATGGTGTGCACCTTGTAAGATGCTTGGTCCAATATTAGAGAGAATTGCCAAAGAGTTAGATGACAAGATGATATTAGTAAAACTTAATCTGCAAACTAATCAGGAAAAAGCAACAGAATATGGCATCATGTCTATACCTGCTGTCAAGTTATTTAAAGATGGCAAGGTAGTAGATGAATTTGTTGGTTTAAGAGGTGAAGAAGATATTCGCGGATGGCTAGATAGCCATTTAGAATAAGATATCTTGAATAATAAGATTATTAATAAAAAATTAGCTAGGGATAATTAATCTGACTCTTTATTTAATTCAAATAAACTATATCAACTTTAGCAAATATGCCTTTCCATCACTTTCTATTATGAGCTCTTCTAGATGGGCGAGATTTGCCTTTCTTATTTCTTAATCCTCTGGACTTTCTTCCTGCTGAAGTCAGGCCCCTCTTAACCCTATTTCTTTTTGCAACTACTGGCCCAAGCTCTTTATCTTTTTGTATCTCTGGCTGATTTCTTGAAAGCAGGATAACTTCATAAAAATAATGCATACCATCCTTACCTACCCAATAACTATTCAAGACCTCCATATTTGAATATTTTCGAACAGCCCGTCTCTCAGCTATTTCTTTATAATTCATTCTTAATGTCTTTCTAATTGTTAATCTCTTTGTTCTCCTACCCTTATTTGGCCTTGGTTTTTTATGTCCTCCTCTTCTAACCCTTACTCTCACCATAACAACACCTTTCTTAGCTTTATATCCTAGATTTCTAGCTCTATCTAATCGTGTTGGTTTGTCCAGCTTTTGCACAACTGGCTGTTTCCTCCATTCAATCATTCTTTCATTTAATTCTCTGCCTGGTTTTTTCCAAGCTTGTTTTAGATATTTTGCTATTCCCATTAATTTTGATAAGAAAGAAGGTTTTTAAAGCTTATGAGATGGCTTTATAGAAATACCTAATGCTTCACAAATTACTCTATCCCTCTTACTATCACTTATATGCATTACAGGCTTGTTATTCTCCTTAATAAACCTCTCAAATACAGCCTTTTTATCATCTTTTTCATTAGGTTTAGAAGCATAAACAACATCAAACAAATCATTTAAATTAGCTTTTTCCAAAAACTTATCTATCAAACTATCTATCACAGTTGTAATTAAACCAATTCTATATTTCACTTTCATCTCTTTTAATTTATTAATCATATCCTGGTTAATATCTCCCTCATTAATCATACCTAACACCCTATTAAAATAAATATCTCTCCTTTTCATCACTCTATCACCAACAGATAAATCAGGCCATATCTTCTTCAAAGCCTCTTCTACTTTATTAAAATAATTTTCTTCCTGACTTTTATCCATATCACTTAAACCAGATTTCTCAGCTAACTCTCTCATCCCAATCTCATGAGCTCTCTTAAATACATTCTTATCTATTAGACTGCCTTTTCCCAAAACATATTTAAATCAAGTTAGCAAGGAATAATATGGCATATAGCTTCATACCATTATTTGCAGTTTTATTCTTCTTTTTTATCTGGTTTATGTTTCTTATAATCAGTATTCTTGGCACCCTCTTCTGGATATTTATGATTGTAGATGTAGCTAAGAGAAAATTTAAACAAGAAAATGATAAAGTTATATGGATACTTGTTGTTATATTAGCTGGATTAATAGGGGCAATTATCTACTACTTTATGATTAAGAGACCTGATAAGCATTAATCAAATCCGCCTAAGAATGAGCTTGCTCTTATAATTCACTATTACCTATAATATCAATACTGCAATAGCAAATCATTCAGGATTTGAACAAATCTGCTTAGGAACAGATATGAGCCTGCGCGGATTTGAACCGCGGACCTCTGCCTGTCTGATTTTCCCAAGCTTACTAATCAAGCTTCCAATAGGAAGGCGAATTACTAGCATTATCAGAGCAGCGCTCTAACCTGGCTGAGCTACAGGCTCATAACCCAATTAGAAATAGTTTATTTATAAATTTAAGGTTATTCTCTTAATTCTAAGAACAGCTTATCCTGTTTAATATACCAGCTTAAAATCTCTACTTTTAATGGAATAGTTTTATAATAACATCTATCCTTAGAAT
>JBNGDY010000001.1:6029-27535 GCA_049975665.1 Candidatus Nanoarchaeia archaeon
GGAACATCAACCACATAAACAAGTCTATCAGATAATCTCCTAATATTTGATTTAGCTTCCTCCTTAGGTAATTGCTGTCTCCTTTCCAACTCCTTCTTAGAAACCTCTTGCTTAATCTGTTTAACAGCTTGATTTGACGACTTTTTTAATTTAGGCTTACCTGTTGAAACATGAATCTTAAACCCTTTTGGATAACTACCTTGATTTTCCTGCATATCATTAAATTGTTTCTCAATCTGTTTCATTAATGAACTCATCATTTTATCTAATCCAAATGGTAGAGATATCTCTTCTTCTACCTCATCAAAATCATCTCTACCAAGCATGCCAAAATCCTCTTCCTGCTTTCTCTGTTTAAAAGCTTCTCCACAATAAGGACAATAATTAAATTTTCTTTCTACTTTCTCACCACATGCAGGACATTTCTTTTTCATAATAATAAAAATTCATCAATACTTTTAAAACTTTGCCTATATATAATGCTCAACCTTATCTACAAAATTTCTAAAATCATGAACCTCTCTTCTAACACCCCCTACAACATCAAACTCTTTGAATATAAATTGCTTAGAGAACTGCTTTACATGCCTCACCTCTCTTAGATATTTAGTGCCAGCAGCCACAACTAAAAATCTACCCAAACCAGATATAAGGATAATAAACAAGATAGGATTCATAAAACTAATATTAAGCAAGGCAAGTAAGCTCCCAATACCTGCACCTAAGAACATACCAATACCATCTACAAAATTAAAATATGCAGAACCAAATGTTTGTTGCTCATTACTAATTGAATCATAAATATAATTATTAGTAGCTAATAAAAAACCAGCCATACCAAAACCAGACACTATTTGAGGTATAAAGAACAGGTATAAATTTAAATAAACCCCTTGTAACGGCAGGAAAACAGAAAAAACCCATAAAAATGGAACAAAAGCTAAAAACAAAACAGCATTCCTTAATAATGCAACATTACCATATCTATCAGAAAACTTGCCTAACACAGGATACCAGAACAATTGGAATAACACACCAGAAACAACAATAGCCATAAACCATATATATGAGAGATTTAATTCTCTCAACAAGTAAACTGCCCAGAAAGGTGTTGCAATCCCAAATACAATCCTAAAAACACCAGTAAATAAGACAAACCTCCCAAAAGCACTCTCTTTAGCTTGTTTTAAAAATTGGAAAAATGAAAAATAATCCTTTTTTCTTACTTTAATCCTTGGCTCATATTGCTTATTCAAAAGTCTTAATGAAAACATTCTAAATATAAAAGAAAAAAAGAACAGTAAAGAAAATCCTATCATTACATATCCAAATAACTCTGAATAATTCAAAATCAAACCACCTATAATCATACCCACAACACCAAAAAAACCAGCAATCCTATTTCTCCTAGAAAAATATCTCCCTCTTTCCTTATCAGGCACAAGCGAACCCATCCAGGAAAACCATGCAGGATGAGTAACTGAACCTGCTGCATAAAACAATGCAATAATCCCAATAACCAACCAGATTACATTTTGTATAACATTGAAATAATAGAGTAATGCTAATGAAATTAAAGGTAAAAATGATAACGCCTGTATTAAACAACCTGTTAAAACAATCTTCTTCCTAGAATATCTCTCAATTAATTTAGATGATTTTAATTTAATAAATCCAGGAAACAAACTAGCTAATGCATGAAGAATACCAATCTGGCTTGAACTTGCATTTAAAGCAATTGCAAAAGGGGAAAAATATGATGCGCCAAGAGAACTCATAATACTAGCATAACCCCCTTCTCTCACACTATCATTTAAACTCTTCTGTATCTTTGCTTCTATAACTGGATGTTTGCTAGACACCTGCTTTTTCATAAAAAACTAATAAGATGATGCTATAAAAACCTTGGTATGCGCCAACTGGGATTTGAACCCAGGTCACTGCCTTGGGAAGGCAGAATTCTGCCACTGAACTATTGGCGCATATATAATGTAGTATAATAATGGTTTTAAATTTTCCTTTGTTTAATTAATAATGAGCAAACCAAAAATAACAGAAAGACATATCAGATGGAATTGTGAACCAAGCCAAGAAAGAGATGATGAAACATACCTCCATATACTAGTGGTGGATAATAAAAACCTAGATGCTAGTTTAGATAGAGCTGTATTTCAACAAGGAGCTCATTTTGGTGCAGTAGAAATCATAAAAGAATTAACAGGAAAGGCAGGTCATGGATTAAAATATTTATTTAGAACATATGCTGGACAAATTGACCCTGCCAGGATAGATTGGGATAAAACAGGTAAAAGAGCAGTAAGAGATCACACTTTATATGAAAGAAAAAGCAAGGCATTTTCACTAGATAATTATGTTGAGAATTTGTTCAATTTCAGTTAGATTTTTATATCACTCTTTTCTAAATCCTATATGGAAAAATTTTACATCACAACAGCAATCGATTATGTTAATGCATCTCCCCATATAGGACATGCATTTGAAAAAGTAATAGCTGATGCTATAGCTAGATGGCATAAGCTTTCAGGCAAGGATGTTTTCTTTTTAACTGGAACTGATGAAAATGCACAAAAGAATGTACAAGCTGCTAATCAAGCAAACATATCTGTAAGGGAATTAGTAGATAAAAATTCTAAATTATTCATTAATTTATGTAAAAAGTTAAACATATTTAATAATGATTTTATTAGAACATCTCAAGAAAGACATAAGAAGATAGCTAAACAAATTTTTAAGAAAATATATGATAATGGAGATATCTATAAAGGTAAATATGAGGGTTATTATTGCACTGGCTGTGAGGCATTTATAACAGAAAAAGAACTTGTAGATGGAAAATGTCCAGAACATCATACAAAACCAGAATGGATGTCAGAAGATGCATATTTCTTTAAATTAAGTAAATATAAGGATAAGATAATTAAATTCATAAAAACATATATAATTCCAGAATCAAAAAAAAATGAAATACTATCTAGGTTAGAAAATGATGAGTTAAGGGATTTATGTGTATCTAGAACTAATTTAGAATGGGGTATAGATGCACCAGTAGAAAAGGGATATAAAATTTATGTATGGATAGATGCACTTACTAATTATATCTCAGGTAGCCAAGGAAATTGGCCAGCTAATTTACATGTTATTGGCAAAGGCATAAACTGGTTTCATTCTGTAATCTGGCCAGCTATTCTAATGTCAGCAGGTTATTCTTTACCTGATAAGCTGTTAGTACATGGATATCTAAATTTGAAAGGACAGAAGATTAGTAAATCACTAGGCAACACAATCAACCCATTAGAATTATTAGAGAAATATAAACCAGATACAATAAGGTATGCATTATTAAGATGTAGTGTCTTTGAAGATTCTGATTTTTCAGAAGAGATAATTATTAACAGGCATAATAATGAACTTGCTAATAATCTCGGCAACTTAGTAAGCAGGACAACTGCACTAGCTGAGAAATATGGTATGCAAGCAGTGGAAAACAAGCTTATCAAAAAGCTTAATTTAAAGAAAATAGAGAAACATATAGAGAATTATGAACTAGATAAAGCCTTACAAGAGATATTCAAATTTATAGATGTATGTAATGAATACATTCAACAAAAAAAGCCATGGGAAACTAAGGATAAGCAAGTCTTATATGAATTATTAGATAGTATTAAGGCAATCACCATCTTACTATATCCTTTCTTACCTGATACAGCAGAAACCATTGCTAAACATTTCAAATTTAAATTAGCATATGAGAACATACAAAAACCATTATCACCAAGCAAGATAAAAAAAATATCCCCTTTATTCACAAAGGTAGATATTAAACAATCAGATAACAAGATTAATAAACAACCATCACATAAAGAGATTATGGGAATAAAATCAACTAATCAAATAAGTTTTGATGAATGGCAGAAATTAGATTTAAGAGTAGGGCAGATTAAAAAAGTAGGAGATATTAAAGGAGCTGATAAGCTCTATAAACTAGAAATAGATATAGGGGAGACAAAACAAGTAGTAGCTGGATTAAAACCATATTATAAAAAGCAAGAGCTGGAAAGTAAAAAGGTTATTCTCTTTACAAATCTAGAACCTAAGAAAATGAAAGGCATTAAAAGCGAGGGAATGATGCTTGCTGCTGTTTCAGAAGCACAAGATAAAGTAAGTTTAATCCAACCTGATAAAGATATAGCAATTGGTAGTAAGGTTATGTGATACTTTAATATGTAATGTTGTTAGAGTTTAATCTTTCTAACTACATCAGCCTTAACAAAATTTCCTTTTTTATCTAAATATTGAACTAATTCTAAAAACATAAACTGCTTTGATTTCACTATATCAAAATGCTCCTTGGCAGCAGATAAAATATTCTTTTTCTGATAATATTCTTTTTCAGTAAGCCAAAAATTCTCTCCTTTGTTGGTTTTTTTCAATTAAATTTCCCTTTAAATGGGTGATTAAAAAAACATTTAATATATGGTGAAGATAGAATTTCCCTTCTTTAAATGTCTTAACATCAACTATTCCTTTATATTGTAATTTCCCAGATAAGCCAGTATCTTCTTTTAATTTTTTCTTAGCAGTCGCAAAAATGCTTTCCCCCTCTCTTATCCTAGCTCCTATAGGGATGATTGCTCCTAAAAAAGGTCTTTTTGTTCGTTTCTGGATGATATATTTGTTTCCTTTTTTAGGTAATAAGAATACATCATGTATTGGTTGTTCGATTTGAGTAGAATCATCTAAATAACATAAGTGTTTTTCTCCTTTCTCACTAATATAATAGAATTCTCCTTTTTTTATTAATAAACCCGAACTGATTAATTTGTTTAAGTAATATGAAAGCTGATTAGAAGACATATCCTTATCTAATTCAGAAAATCTTAATTTCTTTAAATTTGAAAATTTTTTTAGTATTTTATTTAGATTGCCCATTTATACTCTCCTGAATTAAATCCCCATATTTTTTATCCTCTATTATTAGAGTATTATCTATTTTTCTCAATAAAGATATGCATTCTTCTCTTCCACTATTTTTTTCACTTTCACAACATATTAATTTCTCAATCTCAATAAAATCTCCAAGCCCTTCCACATTATCAAGACAGATTAGCAGATTATCATAAGAATAAACTTTCCTTTTTTTAGAAATTGAAAAAGCTTCTTTAAATCCCAACTTATTTAATAAAAACCTTCCCTCCTCAATAGTACTTATTTTATAAGAAAATTCTCTACCGCCACCCTTTCTTATTATTTCTTTAAACTCTAAAGATACCTCTTCCTTTATCTTTCTAATTCTCGCACTTAATCCCCCTTCTAAAATCATATTATTTGAATCAAGAAAAACAGGATGACCAAAAATAAAATCTTTTTGTTCCTCTTCTCTTAAAAAACTTACATTGAGGGGTTTTAATTTTTCATTTACTTTAGCTATGTCATTTACTTTAGCTCTAATTTCAACTTCTATCATAAAAATAAAAACCTCTCTTTCTTTATAAATCCCTTAGTCAAAATCTGTTGACTTATCTCCTAAACAATCTTCTAAAAAATCCTTTTGTTTCTTCTAAACCTTCACCAGCAGGTCCTAAAATCTTTCTAGCAATCTCATTATACTTCTTAGCTACCTTACTTCTGGGATGTGTATGTACAACTGCATCCCTTTTAGTTAATGCTTCTTTTACAGATTTATCCTCTGGTATTACTCCAATAATTGGAGCTTCTAACATGCTTTTAATAGAAGATAATGGTAATTCATACTTGGCATTCTTATATCTTGTTACTATCACTCCTTTAACTTCTTTACCCTTTTCTCTAGCAACCTTAACAGCTTTCAGAGCATCTGTCACAGCAGGCATTTCAGGATTAGTAACAATAATTATCTCATCACAAGAATCATATAATGCTATAACCTCTTCACCAAAACCAGCAGCTGAATCAAATAAGACAATATCTGCTGATTTCTTTAATGCTTCAGAAATCTGTGGCATTTTCTTCATATTAAATTTAGCTAATTCTTTTACAGATAATGAAGAAGGTACAATCTTAGTACCAGAAGAATGCTCATATATAGCTTCTTCAATCTCTGCCTTGCCTTTAAGAACATGATTTAATGTTACTGGGACCATAGGCGCACCTAGATGTATACCTATATTTGGGGTATTTAAATTAGTATCAACAATAATCACATCCTGTTTATACTTGTTTAAAGCAGCACCTAGATTAATTGCTGTTGTAGTCTTTCCAACACCGCCTTTTCCTGAAGTTATTACAATTGCTCGTGCCATTTTTGACTTCACTTAGAAATTAATTGCTTAACTTCACTTATAAATCTTTCGAGAACACCTGCATATTCTTGCAACTTATCTAGATTAATCTCTACCACCTTACTGCCTTGTGTCACTTTTAATGTTACATTCTTTCTGAAATCACCCTGCCTCTTCTTTTCTAGAGAAGGGATGCGTTTAAAGAATATGTATAAGGGGATTGTTTCCTGTATTGCAGGATATTTCTTAAAATATTTTTTCATAAATTCTATTTTTTGTTTAGGACTTATAGGTTGGCTTGGGATTTTCCCATCTGCAACCCCTTTATTTATTAGTTTATCAAAAGAAGTCTCTATCATGCTCTGCCATCTAGCAATCAAATTAAGTATGACATCACATGTTTTTGTATACTTCAAACTGACATACAAAAGATGGTCAGCACTTGTTTTTTCCTTAATAATATCTTCCACCATAAATAGTCTTTTAGCTTTAAATTTTAGGCAACTCTTTTAAATGAAACAGGCTTTTTATACTTTATGCTGGGAATTTGTTTATAGCCTGCTTAATTATTGTTAGATACTGCTTTACTAAATCACTTGTAATTGTTTCATATTTATCTCCTAATAATATTACAAATTTATCATTTCTTACAAATTCTAAACCAGCTAATTCATGTTTCTTACTTAATTCTAATATTTTTAAGATAATAGAAAGTTCCTGCTCTGTTAGATACTTGCTAGCTATTTTCTCTTTAAATGTCTTTAAATTCATTTTAGCATCCTTATATAGCCTTACTCTCTTCCACAAATATTCATAATAGAGAAATGCCTTTATTAATTCCTTAGATGCTATTGATACTTCCAGCAACATCTTCATAATGAGCTGTCTTTCCTTAAGCAGATTTAGAAGATAATTCATATGTTCTGCTACCTTGATATGCTTTCTGGCTTGGATAAGTGACTCCTGCCATTTCTCCATATAAAATTAAAGTAATAGAAGTATATAGTTTTTTATATTCTCAACCCTTCAGATCCATAACAGCAGCAGCAATATCCCCATCTTGATCTTCAAGAGCTTTCTTAGCTTCTTCTTCTCCAACATTAGCTTTATCCATCACCATCTTAATATCTTCTTCACTTATTTCTTCTTCTCTAACATCCCCTACTATTTGAAAAGATTCCTGTCCATGCATCTTAATCTTTGTAACCTGTGGATTTTCAATAATAATATTCTTCTCACCTTCTATAATTACTCTATTAGCATCTATCTCTTCCTGAGAGATGCCCATCTTCTTCATCATGCCCTGCATCTTTTTTGGATTTAAACCTGGTAACATTATAAAAATATCCTCAACCCTACTACAAATGCTATTACTACAATAATCATCAAAATAACCTGAGTAGGACTAAATTTTAGTTTTGAATTATACTCCTCTTTATATCGCATTAATCCACCAAAACTGCCTGGCATTTGCATTTCTTGTTGAGCCATATCATTACATGCTTGCTAGATTTATAAGTTTATTGCTTGCAATTTATTTCTTTGATTTAATCATGTAGTACTCAATAATATCCCGTAATCAATCTAATCCTGCAACATCCCAGCCATGGCAACAGCTTTACCAATTATTAAACCAAACAAATACCTGTCCAGTTAGCATATACATTCCTATAACTATAATTATTAATCTTTTTACAATGCTTCTTAGTTTATTATTTCCAACAGATTTAAAAACCAATACCATTAATAATAATCTCTATGAAAAAGCAAGATACAAGAGAATTTACTTGTTATGCTAATACACATGAATCAGCATTAGCAGGTTTGGAGAGAAAGATAGTATCTCATGCAGAAGAGCATGACCATCCATTTTATCAAGTAGGTGTGCTTGATATAAAACAAAGACCAGATGGACATTATGCTTATGCTAGTGTTGAATTTTATTCATTTTAATTTTTTTAATAATTCATCTTCTTTTTTCCTATTCTTGCCTATTGTTCTGCCAAATCTAACCAATATCCAATTTATCTGCCCATAATATTTTTTTGGAAATAACTCTTCTAAATCTTGTTCAATCTTATGCCTATTCTTATGTTTAGTCCATCCTAGCTTCCTACTGATTCTAGCTACATGGGTGTCTACACCTATGGCAGGAGCATTATAAGCAACAACAAGATAAACATTAGCAGTCTTCCTACCTACACCAGGCAAGGATAATAATTTATCTATCTCTTTAGGAATCCTTCCTCCATATCTCTTATAAACAATGTGAGCTGTCTGCTTAATATGCTTAGCTTTAGTTTTATAATAATTCAATGGTCTGATGATTTGCTTTATATCTTTAAGAGGTGCTTTACTTAACTTCTCAAGAGAATTATATTTCTTAAATAATTGCTTGCATATTTCTATAGTTTTCTCATCCCTTGTTTGTGCTGATAAGATGGTTGCTATTAACACCTTCCATCTTGATTTCCACTCAGCTGCTAATCTCAGCTTTTTATCAGGAATCATCTCTTCTATTTTTTTAAGTTGAGAGATAGCTTTCTTTTTATTCATCTCATTTAAAACAAAGCTAATTATAAAAATCTATTTAAAAAAATCTCAATCTTAACAAATACATAACAGTACCAGCTACAATAGGAATAAGCAGATTATCATCAACATTCTTACCTGCCATAGCTATTTCAGCTGCTTCTAAAAACATAGCTACAAATGCACCTATAAATGCTAGTAATGGATTAACAATCAAACTAGCTAGCAGTCCTCCAATAAGAATTCCAGCTAATGTGCCCTCAATATATTTTCTCTTATTAATACCTGGGAGCTTACCAAAATTACTGCCTACAAAATGTGATATAGGATCAGAAAAGGTTAATATAATAATAGATGAGAAAGCAATATCCCTTGGGAATAATTGCAATACTATTAAAGAACCAATAAAAAAGAATAACACCCCCTTACCAGGAAATTTTCCATTATCCTTTCTCTCAAACAATTCTAGACAAGAAGAGATTAAAGGTAAATGAAATTTGGTTGATAAAAAACTTACTAAGCCACCTAGTAGCAATACAATAAATAAAAACATCTCTCCAAATGGCTTAGGAAATAGAATAACAATTAGCAAGAATAATGCTCCTACCATCATATGCATGATTTCTCTTCTCAATTCAAATATATCCATCTTACTCACCTTTCCCCAGAAGAAGCATTACTTTTTAGGTTTTATCTCTCTAAATCCAGTATAAGGCCAAAGTGCTTTTGGCACTTTAACAGAGCCATCTTTTTGTTGATTATTTTCTAATAGTGCAATTAATAATCTTGGTGTTGCTAAACCACTCCCATTTAATGTATGAACAAATTCTGGTTTATTTGTTTTAGATGACTGGAACCTTGAGTTCATTCTTCTTGCCTGGAATTCTAAACAATTTGAACATGACGAAACTTCAAGCCACCTATTAATTCCAACTGAATAAACCTCTAAATCATATGTTTTTGCAGAAGCAAAAGAAGCATCTTCTGTTGCAAGAACAATTCTTCTAAAAGGGAGTTCTAATTGTTTTAATAATTCTTCTGCATGTGATGTCATCTCTTCTAGATAATCCCATGATTTTTTAGGATGTGATATATAAACCATCTCTACTTTTTCAAATTCATGCAATCTAAATAATCCTTCTTCACCTGCATGCCTGCCTGCCTCTGTCCTATAACATTGTGTAAAAGCACAATATTTTTTTGGAAGTTCTTTTTCATACAAGATTTCATTAGAATGTAGATTAGTAACAGGAACTTCTGCAGTAGGTACTGCATAGAGGTTTTCATTTGTTTTATACAAATCCTCTTCAAATTTTGGAAGATTGCCTGTTCCAAACATTGTTTTTGCATTAACAAGTTGAGGGGGATTAATTTCAATAAAATCATTTTTTATATGAAAATCAAGCATAAAATTAATCAATGCTCTTTCTAATCTAGCGAGTTTATCTTTTAAAATATAAAAACCAGCTCCAGCAACCTTAGCTCCTCTTTCCATATCAAGCATGTCTAATCCCTTTCCGATCTGAACATGTGTTTTTGGATTTTTTATTTTAGGAAAATTACCATACCTTGATATTTCTTTAAAATCCTTTTCTCCTCCAATAGGCACATCTTTAGCCTGGATATTTGGAATTAATGCTAATTTATTGTTAATATTATTCTTTAATGTTGCCTCTTCTTTTTCATTTTTTTTTAATTTTTCAGATATTTGTTTTGCTTTCTTTATCAACCCTTTAGTGTTTTTTTTCTGTTTTTTAGCATTATTAATTTCTTCAGAAATCTTGTTTCGATCATGCCTTAAATTATCATCTTGCTTTTTTAATTTTCTCCATTTTTTATCATACTTAATAATGTCCTCCACAACTTTTTCATCATATCCTCTGTTTTTTGAATTTTCTTTAACTAAATCTGGATTCTGCCTTATCAGATTAATATCTATCATATTTTTATCATGTAGATAGGATATATAAATTTACTGCATAAGATATTTAAACATAAGATATAAGGATGAATATGGATGAGAAATTTCTTATAAAGAGAATCAGAAACTCATTTAAATCAGGGTTGTCTAGAGCAGAAATATCAAGAAGATTGCAATCTAAAGGATATAAACTAGAATATATTGATTTATTAATTAAAAAAGCAAGAAAACCTAGGAAAATCCTGCTCCTCTCTATATCACTCTTATTATTACTAGCAATGATAAGCATATTATCTTACCCATATATTATTGGAAAAGAAAAACCATACATACCTAATCCAATGCAAGGCAAAGCTATCTCACCTATTCAAAACCAACCAGAACCATCTGAACAATCTGAGCAGGATACACATACACAAAAAAACCAGCAACAAGAAGCAATCAAACCATCATATATATCTTACTTATTAAATGAGATAGGTGCATGGAAATTACATAGAAACCCAGCTACATTTGAGAAACCATATATTAATTTTGATATATCTGGTGAGAAATACTATTCTGAGATTGGCAATGATATCAAGACATATGAAGGTGAGACAGATAAGGCTGACATAACATTTTATAGCAATAAAGAAGAAATCCTCACTGCTGTACAAGCTCAATCTCCTTTAGAAGCTTTAAAACAATCATTACAAGAAAGGCGGACAAGAATAGAACAAGAAGCAGGCAGAACAGAATTATTAGCAAAAGGATATCTCTCTTTATATAATGAGTTGAAATAGCAGTCACTCTAATATGACACCTGCAAAAATTGTATCTACTAATTATGGACGAAAACATTGAGAAAGCTTTATAAGTATGAGATGCGATATATAGATTATAATATATATTTTATAAGACAATGGGAGACAATTTTGATTTATTTTTCAGGAGAAAGCCAGCAATGATGCTTATTGCTCTAAAAAAGGTGAATAGAGCACGATATGGCTCTCAACTTGCTAAAGAGGTTGATTGCACATATAGTCATGCTGTAAAGATTTTACAAACATTAGAAGAACTTGGATTAGTAAGTTTTGAAAAAAAAGGTAGAATAAAAATTATTAAGCTTACAAAAAAAGGAAGGGATGTTGCAGATCATATACAATCTATAAAAAAGATTGTTAGTTAGTATGCAGATAGATAGAGATAATTTATATAAGGAGTTAAAAAGTCATTATAATTTTATACATAATAATTATCATTTAGCTAACACTTCTCAACAATTAAGAACTAATCTTATTGAAAGTTTAGAGAGAGCAGGAACCTTATTAGAGAGCCTTGCTGATTCTTGCAATAATCCTGATATAGCTTTTTTCCTTAATATTTATAGAGATTATGTGAATTTTCGTATACAATCATTAGGTTAGAATGGCTCCGACGGGATTCGAACCCGCGACACCTGGCTTAAAAGGCCAGTGCTCTAACCAGCTGAGCTACGGAGCCTTGCTCTGACTCTATTTAACCCCCTCCTAGTATCCCAGAGTGAGGTAAGGGTTATAACCTAGCAGAATTAAAATACTTTATAAATCTTCTCAAATCTAACTATACTCTCTCCAAGTATGCTTGCACTTCTTACATCTATAGAACTTGGTTTCTGCTTCATCACCTGAACGTGTCTGAGCAGTCCAGAAATAAGCCTCATTATGTCCACATTTAGGACACTCTTCCTGAACAGTAGGCATAACATCAACATCCTTTTCCTTAACAACACCTACTTCCTGCTTATTACCAATCTTCTCTTTAGACTCTATCTTAATAGCTTCTTTAGAGACATATCCACATCTCGGACAACCAAAATTCTTTCTCTTCTTAACAAGAATAGAACCGCACTTTGGACAAAATTCCATTTTCTATAACCTTCTTTTCTGCTTTTAACCTATTTAAAACTTTCCCTTAACACAAACCCCTTTGTGAAGCTGGCCTAGTAGGTTCAAAAAAGATTAATTTAATCCATCCTACCCATGGTATTCTAAAAACAGCCTTACCAACAAGCCTATCATAACTAACTTGCTTTTCTTCTTGCAATAATCCTGGATTATTATCCCCTTTAGTAGTAAAACTATTTCCATTTAATTCAATAACCCTATGAATAACTGGATTGCCTGTATTTCTAGCAAATATAACAACATCACCCACATCAAGATTATGCTTATCAGCACCTACAACAAATATCACATCACCTTTATTTAACCCATTTTTAAAATCCCACTTATCAGCCTGCTCTTGTGTAATATCAAAATCTTCATAAATCTCCTCATCAATAATCTCCTCAAAATCCTCAGCATGATACATAGAACATGACTCAACTATAACAAGAGGTAAAGCAGTACCAGTGAAAAATGATAGAATAGGAAAGAATACATATTTAATAATAATAAAAGCTAATATTAAACTAACAATAAGTGATGGCAAACTATCTTTTCTTAAAAATTTCCAAAATTGCTTACTAGCTCTACCTATTGCTTTTCCACCACTCTTACCTGCCCTGCTTACCTCCTTTAAAGGTGATGGCAACACAGGCATCTTAAACCTATTTATATCCTTGCCAGCTTTCTCAACCTCTTTATCAGGAAAATTATAAAAATCATCTAAATTACCCATCTTCCTCTATAGTATGAGAATTTATAAAACCTTTCTATATATTAAATTATCATAATTATTATATATTCTTAATTTTAACCAAATATATGATACCTCATGTTATTGGAAATAAATCAATATATTATCAACTCTATTCTCAAGGAGTGCTTGGAAACAGAGCAAGAGCCTGGGATTCTTTAGAACAATTACAACAATCAGATTGGAGAGGAGGAGTATGTATAAGAGATAAAAGAGGCACAAGAAGAGGCAACAAGACACTATTACCTGTTTATAATCTGCCTTTTGATGAATTAACAGCTTTTCTTAGAAAATTAGAAGATGAGTGCATTCCTCTTTCTGTACTAAAATTTAATCAAGCATTACCAGACCAGCATTTACAAATACAAGGAGAGGTTATGAGAAACCATAAAGGTTTATGCCTTACATATAGTGATGTACCCAAGCCTATGAAACAAGCATTAGAAGAAAAGACCTTATATGCATCAGGGTTTACAGCCAACCAATTATTAAAACACCATCTCTGGCCAGCAAGTTATGTAGATATAAACCAATTATTAGATTATTTCCATACACAAAGTAGCAATCCTGCATTTCCTAGTGCTGTAGTAGAGTTTAGTGCTTATTCAGTAAGAGTAGGAAACACAAGAGGCAGAAATACAATAATCTGGGAAGTAAGAGCATACTAACCCAAACATTTATAAATATATACATGCTTGTATACACAAGAGCGTAATGGCAGACATATTTGATAACACCATCTTATGCAAGGATTGTGGAAAGAAAATGCAGAAATCAGAGATAGTTAAGAATGGATTCAAATTAAGAGCATTAAAATGTGATTGTGGTAATAAGATTATACATCCAGAAGATTTAAAAGAATATGAAGACTACCAACACTTAAAGAAAAAGAATTACAGAGTAAAATTAAGATTAGTAGGCAATTCATATGCAGTATCAATACCAAGAGAAATTATCCATTTTATGGAAGAACAAGAAAAAAGAATGAAGAACATGGTTGATATCTGCTTAGAAGATTTAAAAAAAATATCATTAAATTTTGAATAATGGCTGAAGAAAACACATTGAGAGTAGTAGAAGCATTGCAAGATGATGCATATAAAGGCATAGCCAGAATAGATCCAAGTCTAATGAAAAAACTTAATCTAGCGAGAGGAGATGTTATTTCAATAAAAGGAGAAAGAGAAACATTTGCAATTGCAGACAGAGCTTATCCATCAGATATTGGAGAGGACATAATAAGAATTGATGGTATAACAAGGAAGAATGCAAGAACAGGTATAGGAGAATTTGTAGAGATTAAAAAAGCAGAAGTAAAAGAAGCTAAGAAGGTAACAATTGCACCTGCACAAAAAGGTATAGTAGTTAAAGGAGATGCACAGAATTTTAAACAAGGATTGTTAGGCAGAGCAGTTTCAAAAGGTGACATTCTTGTCTTAGGAGGTTCACAACGAAGAAGAGATTTAATGTCAGAAGAATTTGGAGATTTCTTTGGGGATATGGGAGATATATTTAATCAAATGGGTATGGGCATGCCTGGATTATCTCAATTAAGATTTTCTGTTATCTCAACAACACCAAACAAACCAGTATTTATAACAGAGAACACACAAATCACATTATCACCAAAAGCAGTTGAAACAACAGAAGGAAAAATACCACAAGTTACATATGAAGACATAGGTGGCTTAGAAAATGAAGTTAAGAAAACAAGAGAAATGGTTGAATTACCATTAAAACACCCAGAAATATTCTCAAAATTAGGTATACAACCACCAAAAGGCATCTTATTACAGGGCCCTCCTGGCACAGGTAAAACATTACTAGCAAAAGCAGTTGCAAATGAATCAGATGCACATTTCATATTATTAAATGGCCCTGAGATTATGTCAAAATTCTATGGTGAATCAGAGAAAAAGATTAGAGATATATTTGAAGAAGCTGAAAAAAACTCCCCTGCAATCATATTTATAGATGAGATTGATGCTATTGCACCTAAGAGAGAAGAAACATCAGGTGAAGTTGAAAGAAGGGTTGTATCACAATTACTAACAATGATGGATGGATTACAAGCCAGAGGCAAGGTAATTGTTATTGCAGCTACAAATAGAATTAATGCCATAGACCCAGCATTAAGAAGACCAGGCAGGTTTGACAGAGAAATCAATATTTCAGTACCAGATAAAAAAGGCAGATTATCTATCTTAAAAATACATACAAGAAACATGCCAATTACAAAAGATGTTAATTTAAATGAATTAGCTAAGAGAACACACGGCTTTGTGGGTGCTGATTTAGAAGCACTAGCTAAAGAAGCAGCAATGTCAGTATTAAGAAGAAATCTCAACAAGTTAAGTATAGATGAGGACGAGGAAATACCAAAAGAAACACTAGAACAATTAACAATTAACAAAAAGGATTTTCATGAAGCATTAAAAGTAGTTAGGCCATCTGCTATGAGAGAGGTGTTAGTAGAAACACCAAATATTAAATGGAACCAGATTGGAGGTATACAAGAGGTAAAACAAGCATTAAAAGAATCAGTAGAATGGCCTCTAAAACATCCACATGCATTTACAAGAATGGGTATACAACCACCAAAAGGCATCCTCTTATATGGCCCTCCTGGCACAGGCAAAACCTTATTAGCAAAAGCAGTTGCAAATGAATCAGAAAGCAATTTTATACAAGTTAAAGGTCCGGAATTATTAAGCATGTGGGTAGGTAAATCAGAAGAAGGTGTTAGAAAGATATTTGAAAAAGCAAGACAAGTCTCACCTTGTGTAATATTCTTTGATGAAATAGATTCACTAGCTGGTAAAAGAGGATATGATTTAGGAAGTAAAGCAACAGAGAGAGTATTAAATCAATTACTAGCTGAAATGGATGGTATAGAGGATTTAACTAATGTTATTGTTATTGCAGCTACAAATAGGCCAGATATGCTTGACTCAGCCTTATTAAGACCAGGCAGGTTTGACAGATTAATGTATGTGCCTGTACCTGATAAGCAAGCCAGGTTATCTATCTTAAAAATACATACAGAGAATAAGATGATGCCTCTTGCTAAAGATGTATCTCTTACAAAATTAGCAGAACAAACAGAAGGATATACAGGTGCTGACTTAGAAGCCTTAGCAAGAGAAGCAGCTATGCTTTCATTAAGAGAAGATTTAGACTCAAAAAGTGTTAAGAAAAAGCATTTTGAACAAGCTATGGAAAGAGTATTGCCTTCTGTGTCAAATCAGGATCAAGATAGATATAAAGAGATAGAAAAGAAATATCTTAGAAGTGCTCGCTCAGCACTACCAGAAGCAACTAGCTATACTGGTTAGAGCCAACTTGGAATACAATACCCATATAATTGAGCTATCCTCTGTGTAGCTCTTTTATGTCTATAATCTCCACCCTCCTTAACTGCTTGAGCTAATAGCCCAATCCAACAAGGCCTACCATTAATATCTAATTCAGATTCATATTTTATCTTTAATGCAATTATAGTTTTGTAAAAATATTTTCCATCCTCCCACATACCATCAAATTCTTCTTTAAGAATATGCTCTACTTCCTCATCTGATACATTCTCCTTACATTCAGATACTGGTTTTGCTACAATATCTACTAAACTCATCTTGTTGTAACCTCTACCTTATCAGTAATAATAATTGTCTGTTCTGCCTGACTTACAGGTTGCTTGCTTTTTTCTATTAAGACAGAATAATTATGCAAGATACCTGCTTTAACAAGCTGATTTAATGAAAAATCTAATTTATCAAATCCGTGTTTCTCTAACCACCTCTTACAAAATGGCTTAGTATTATACTTTTCTTTTATATATACTAATAATCTTCTAGCATCCTTATCCCTAATTGGCCCATGTCTTTCTAATCTGTAAATCTCTGATTTAGGCCCTTCATAAACCTCTCCCTGTCCTGTTGTTAAAAATGGTTCAATAGCTAATGCCTTATCTTTAATAGGTGTTTCATTATTATTTTCATAATTTGGTATATTTACACCAGCATGTATAATATTCTTATCAAGCTGATGTCCAGATAGATTTTTAACAATTGCATACCTGCCAGCCAGTTTTTCTTGTATTAACTTGCCTATATCACTTATCTTACTTCCTGTTGTTAATTCTTGCAATGTTTCTTGTAATATTGTCTCATTAGTTTTAATCATTTCCTCATGCTTTTTATCTTCTGTTAAATCTAATGAAAAAGCAGTATCAGCAATATATCCCTCTACCTCAACACCTATATCTATTTTTAATAATCCTTCAGCCTTTTTATCATCATTTAAACCAGGAGTGTAATGAGCAGCTATCTCATTTACAGATAGATTAACAGGAAATGCAGGTTTACCACCTAACTCCTTTATTTTCTCATCAATTTTATTAGCAATCTCAATTAAAAGCATATCTTTCTTAACAATTTCTCTTACATATTGTTTGATTTGAGAAGCAATTGTTCCAGCCTTTTTATATGACTGGATTTCATGCTGTTCCATAATTTTTAGCATGAAAGCATATATATAAAATTATGGAAATTCTTATATATACCCAATCCCACTAATTATTATGAGTTTAATGGAGATATTGAGCAAGGCTAGTAAGAGAGTAAAACAAGAAGTTGCAAATTTTGTTTATAAACATTCTTCTGAGTATGAGGATATGAGAACTAGAAATACCAGTTTAAATAACGAATTACAAGCTGCTTATGCACAATCTGATGCTAGAGAAGCTGTTATGGGACAGCTAGAAGCAGATGCAGAGAATGCAAGAAGAGATTATCAGACAACACTAGCACAATTAGATGCAGCTGAACAAGCATATGATGAATTAGAATCAAAACAAGCTATTACACAAAGACAATTAAATGAAGCCCAAAAAAGAGAAGAGGCATTAAAGGGGTTAGTAGGGCATTTAAAATACCAGATTAGAGGTACAGAAAGAGGATATCAAGGAGCATTAAAAGAAAGATTAAGAGCTCAAAGACCAAGAAGAAAAAATATGCTCTTACTTGACGAGGATGGAGAGGTATTAGGACAAACAGCTGCATCAAGGAGAAAAATAGGAGATTATATTGGACAAACATTTGCATCAATCTTAGATTTAAATAATCCTAAACAATATATCCAAATAGGAGATGATGTATATACTGCAATCAGAGAAGAGATTATGCCCTCATTAACATCTGATGGAAGATATGTTTTTTTAACATTAAAACCAGCTCCAGTAGAAGAAGCATTAAGATGGGCATCACAAAGAGGCAAGGATATTTCTAATTTTATTAAAAGAACAGGAGAAGTCAGTAATGCACAAGCAAATAGGACAGATACAGCTTAACCCTTTTTCCTTCTCTCTTTAGGCAGATATGTATAGATAACATGCTTATCCTGACTTAACTTGCCTGTGCCTAAAATATCCTCGCCATCACTAACAGCAATAAATTGTCCTCCTTCATGTTTTATATCACTAACCTGCTTGTTAGTAAGAGAGATATCCTTACCCTTTAACCATAATTCTGCTTGCACCTTATCTAATTTAATAGTTTCCTTAATTTGTTCCTGCAAAAGATGTAAAGCATCAATACTTAATCTAAATGTTCTCTTACCTGTCTTCCTATCTAAGATTTCCTTACCTATATACAAACCAATACCTTCTAATCTAAGCTCTCCCCACAATGCCATAATCTCCTCCTTACTCAAATCACCTGAATAAGCATAAATCTTTTCCTTACCAGTTCTTATTAACAAGCCAGGCAAGCTTTCTATACCTAAATATCTCACTTTTCCTAATAAGTTCTTCTTCTTACTCTTATCTAATATCTTTATTTTCATAATTTCCTATTCATATATATTCGTGATTTAATTTTTCTATCAATATGAAAACCATGTTTCTTATAGAAGTTGATAGCTTCCTTGTTCTTATTATAAGTACTTAAGACAATTCTATTAATATTATTTTCTTTAGCTATTTTTATTAATTTATCTAGCAGCTGTTTACCTATGCCTTGCCTTCTATATTCCTTATCAACATATAATCTTCTCAATCTACCCTGATTAGTTAATCCTATTGTGCCCACTATCCTGCCATCAATAGCAATATAAAATATAAGATAATTATCTAGATTATCTAAATCTTCCAATCTGTTAGCTGTACCATATATTTCTTTTAAGCATTCAGAGACAAATTTCTTTATCTGTTCTATATCCTGTTCTTCAGCTTGTCTGATTTTCATAATTTCCTAATCTTAGCAAGAAAAAAGCCATGTGTGTTATTATCTTGTGGATAGATTCTACATGCTTTTTTCACATCTGCATGATATGTCTTGCCTTCCCATTTAGTTATACCTTGCCTGGATTTTAATCCTATCTTGCTCTTAATATCAACAATCTCAATTTCAAAATTATTTAATAAATAATCTATTACCTCTTCATTCTCTTCTGGTGATAATGTGCATGTAGAGTAAACCATTTCCCCACCTTGTTTCAATA
Organism: Candidatus Nanoarchaeia archaeon; assembly: GCA_049975665.1. Taxonomy (GTDB): domain Archaea; phylum Nanobdellota; class Nanobdellia; order Pacearchaeales; family GW2011-AR1; genus JBNGDY01. Next base: position 25,920 of record JBNGDY010000001.1, read on the forward strand.
GTTGAATAGCAGAACTAGCTAACCTTTTCTGTGTATTAGAGAATTTTCTAATCATATTTTTATTCCACATCTGGAATGTTTTCAAACTCTTTCTTAATGTACCCTCGCCTGAACAAGGCGCATCTACTAGAATTTTATCAAATCTCATTTTTAATCTTCTACATAATGAAGAACCTTCTTTTCTAACTACAATAGTATTCATAACACCAGATTTCTCTAGATTACTATTTAATATTTTTATCCTAGATAAGCTGACATCATTAGCTATTATCACCCCTTTATTATTCATCATAGCAGCTGCCTGCGTTGTCTTACTACCTGGAGAAGCTGCTAAATCTAGGAAGGATTCATTTGGTTTGGGATTAAGAGCTATCAATGGAAGCATAGAAGACAAATCCTGCACATAGTAATATCCTAGTAAATGCTCTTTAGTCTTGCCTAATTCACCTGGTTCTAATGCATTCTCAATACTAATAGCTTCCTTATATGGTAATGGCTGATTAAGATGCCATCCCTTTTTCTTCAGTCTCTCTAATAAATCTTCTATAGATATCTTTAATGTATTTACCCTTATAGAACGAGGCACAGCTTCATAAGATATATTAAAAAAATCATCAGCTTCATCCCCTAACAATCTTTCTATCCTCTCTCTAAATTCCTGCTTAGGTTTTATCTTATCTTTTAATTTTTCCTTATCCATAATAGCAAGAACCAGCAAGGGTTTTTATAGATGTTGATAAGAAGCTTTCCTAAAAATATATAAGGTTATTTTGTGTGGTTAATTGATGATAGATAAAAAAAGAAAGATTTTAAGAAGGAATAAATTAATAGGAAAATCTACAGAAGATCATATAGTTTCTCATAACTTCTGGATAGATGGTTGGAAGAGTAAAAGAACTGGCAAGGGACATGACCAGACAGCTGAGGACTAATTTTTTAACAGGAAAGAAAGAAGAGAGATATATTGAGGTGAAATCAGGGAATGCTAAACTTTCTCCTCTTCAGAAAAGAGAACAAAAAAGATTGAAAGATAAATATAAGGTTATTCAAGTCAAGGACTCTTGGGAATTTTAAAATATTAGAATATATCCCAATATAAAAACAAAAATATAAACATTTATTAACTAATCCAACCTTATTATAATATTAGATTAAAGGAGGTAGCTATATTCTAGAATTTAGAATAAGCTTGATATATGGCTGCTAAAAAGAAAGCAAAAAAAGCTAAAAAAGCTAGCAAGAAGAAGAAATAATTCTTCAACTTAATAATGATTTTATTTATAATTTTTATATACTAACTTAATTAAAACCCTTTAAGCATCTCTAATTTATCCTAGTTTAAGAGAACAACTTCTCCTGCTTCTCTCCCTCAATAACCTCTTTAAGATTAATATTAAAAACAGCAAAGATATTTTCAACAGCTGGCAAAATTTGATTATTAAGATAATAACCAACATCATAATCACCATCTTCATCAGGTAATTTAACCCGCTCTCTCACAAGCTTCTTACCCTTCTCCTTTTTATCAGGTTCAGCAACATAATAATCAATTAAATTACCCTGGCTCACAGCCAGACCTTGCTGCTCCATTTTTTCAGCAGCAATCACATGAGGCC
>JBNGDY010000002.1:0-421 GCA_049975665.1 Candidatus Nanoarchaeia archaeon
AAATCAACCTTCTCAACAAGACAATTCACAAGGTTATTTTGGATAATTAAGATATCCTTTCTTAACATAAATAATTTATCACATATTATTTTTAGATTAGCTGATTATTCTTCTCAAAATATAGCTTTTTGTTTCATTACCACCTAATAACTTAATCTAAAACAGCTCTTTTTAATATAACCAATCTAAATAGATTTCAAAACCTGCTACAGGCATTTTCAATTTAAAATTCTTTAATATTCTTGGCAAGACCTCTCCCACATAACCAATCTCTTTATCCTTACCATCCTGCTTAATAATAATCTTACCTACCCTGCCTGGTATAAACTGATTATGACTAGTTTCTTCTAATCTATATTTAACACCAAGCATTTTAAACAAGTAATCTAGCACCTGCTTAAGATCAGTAAAATTAGCTTTT
>JBNGDY010000002.1:431-24273 GCA_049975665.1 Candidatus Nanoarchaeia archaeon
ATAACTAACTAATCCAGCTAATTTATCCTTTTCCTCTAAACCCTCAAATACTTTGCCTGTTTCAAATATCTTTTGAGGATAACTAGCATGAGAATTCTCAGCCAGGATTTTAATAAGATTAGTGAGCAAATCTTTTCTCAAACAACTATAATCTGTTTTAGAATTTTCTACCTCAATATTTTCTAATCCCATTTTCTTTAAATCACTTTTTGGAATAAGATGATATGATGAACATTCTAACATACCCAAACCTGCTAATATCTCTCCAATTGTTCTCTTTCTTCTTGAACCTAAACTTTCCTCACCAATAGTAGAAATATCTGGCAATTCTGCTTGGAGATTATCATATCCATAAGCAATAGCCACTTCTTCAACTAAATCAATCCAATGCAAGATATCCACTCTATAAGCTGGTATTAATGCATATAATTGCTCCTTATTCTTTTCTATAGCAATACCCATTTTCTCTAAACAAATTCTAATCTCTTTTTCCTTTAAATTCATACCTAATTGCTTATTAATCTCCTCTATCTTAAACCCCATCTTCTCTGGCTCAAGATTTGGAGAAGTGAAATTCTCATCACCAGAAACATCCATAGCATATATCCTGCCACCCATGTCATATAAAGCAGCTGCAATAATATTCAATACCTTTTTCAAATAAACAAGATTATGTCCAGAACACTCAATAAAAACCTCTCTGGTTTTCTCAGTAATCTTACCAGTCTCCTTAGAATTAATAATAGGAGGCATACTTAATATCTTTTCTTCAGCATCTATAAATACTGGATATTTATCCATGCCATCTAATAAAGCAGCATATGCCCTGCCTGTTGGATGTTGTCTCAATATTTGCTTGCCTGTCATTTCCTTATCAGATTCTAATGGTATGAATTTGATTTCTTCAGGTTTCTTAGCTACAAATCTAATCGGCATCTTAATCTTCTCTAATGGATATATACCTATTGCTACCTTCTTTCTATTCCTGCCTAATGTTTGATGTAGCTTTTCTTGTATATCTACTAACTCTTTAATCTTTTTATCATCTAATTTCAATCCCTTAACAACAGCACAAGCAGTATAAGGTCTTATATCTCTCAAATTTTTATCTACCTTCACCTTATAATTCTTCTCTGGTTTATGTATCTTAAATTTTACTGGCTTTTTCTTACCTAAATATTGTAGAAAGCTTCTTACAAATCCCTGCATACTTAATAAATCAGGACGATTAGGGAAAATTTCTATATCTACTTCATTACCAATATGTTCAACAGGTGTCCCAAACATGTCTATCTTTTCTCTAACCTGTTCTATCTTTCCAATATTCTTTTCTAATTTGTCTTTATCTAGTGTTAATATTGTCATTATACTTCAAACCTTTGTTTAGTTTTATTTAATTTATTTTTAAAAGCTTGTTCTAAGTCAATATTATTATCTGTTGCTATAATAGAGGTTATATTAATTATATCAGCTAATTCACCAGCTATTTCTTTACTAAAATCCTCTCTCCAATTATATTTTATATTATTTTTACTATTAATCTTTGCTAATATATTCTCTGCCTTCACAGCACTCCTAATCTCCATTTTTATTATCATATCCTCCTGCTGATTTATTTGCATGTCCTAGCTTTTTCATAGCTTCAGGTGGCATTCTATCTTCATATTCTTTTAATGTGCTTTCTAATGCCTTAGATGCATCTACATCTGTTTGATTAGCTATCTTTAATATTAAGAAGAGCACATCACCAACATAATCTTCTATCTCTTGCTTTTTCTCTTTTACTACTTGTCTCTGCTTTTCCTCATTAACCCATTTAACTAAATTCCAAGCTTCTCCACCCTCCTCACTAATATTTAATAACAAATCCTTTAAATTCCACATCCCATCCCAGCCCCTAGCTTTGTCAAATACCCTTATCTTATCTTGTGCTTCTTTTATTTCCATTTTTATATCCTAAATTTATTAGTTAAGCTGTTATAAGCCCCTAAATTCTCTGGCAAACTAGCAGTAACATATTTAGTTTTCCCATCACCTATCCCTCTTAATATATACACACCATCTACCTCAGCACAATCACATCTTACTTGCTTGCCATCCACATTAATACTACCTACTCTTTCCCAATTATCTTCTTGTTCTGCAATAGCTATTAACTCACTTTTCCTAATATGTGTTTTTAGTGTCATCTTAACCAAAACCTCATTTCTCTTAATTTATTTATATCATTTCTATACATATCCCTTAAATCAGTAATCTTAAAGAAATCCATAATAATTCTATCAAATCCAGGACCCCATGCTAATACTGGAATATGCTTACCAAAGAAAGGTATAGTAACCTCTGGCCTGAACATACCAGCACCACCCAATTCAACCCACTCATTTTTCTCAGGATGCCATACCTCTATTTCCAGACTAGGTTCAGTATATGGAAAATAAGCAGGCCTGATTCTAATCTCTTCAAATCCCATTTTCTTAAAAAATTCCTTTAAATATCCAAGTAATTGCCTAAAATTAGCATTCTCATCTACAACTATGCCTTCAGTCTGATTAAATTCAAATCCATGCTTCCAATCAACAGTCTCATTTCTAAAACACCTACCTAATGCAAAATACTTAGCTGGAAATTCCTGATTTTCAGCAATCTTCTTTAATGTTCTAGCTGATAAACAAGTAGTATGTGTTCTCAACAATAGCTTCTTAGCCTTCTCTCTATCCCATGCTTGTTGCCAGCCCTTGCCAACAAGCTTACCCTCATGAGCTTTCTTAACTTCTTCAACAATATTATATTTTTTATCACCTTCTGGCAATTTACCTTCAGCAGGCAGATAAAATGTATCCTGCATCTCTCTAGCAGGATGATCTTGTGCAGTAAATAATGCATCAAAATTCCAGAAACTATTCTGAATTAAATCTCCTTCCATTTCTTTAAATCCCATATCTAACCATATCCTTTTAGCATAATCAGTAGCTTGATTAACAAAATGTCTTTTTCCACCATATATCCTAGGTGCCTGGCTTGTTATATCATATCTTCTAAATTTCTTACCCTTCCATTTCCCAGATTTAATTAATTTAGGTGTTATCTCCTCTATCATTCCCTTATCTAAATTCTCCTTACTTATTTCTAAACCTAGGTCAGTTAGCCTGCAATTAATCTCTTTCTTATCAACTACTTCAATAATATTCTTCCTCTTCCTCAAATTCTGTAATGCTAATTTATCTTGCTGTTCTAAATCATTTACTTTAATTGGTAATTTATCTAATAATTGCTCTTCTAACATCTTCTTAGCAACCTCTTCTTTTCTTCCAGTTAATAACAATCTACCATTAGACACATTAGCAACAGCCTTGCTCTTTAGAACACCAATTGAAACCTTCGCCTCATTTTCATTTAAACCAATACTCTTTAATGCTCTTAATGGCATACTTTTCATCTCAATAAGCTTATTTAAAACAAGCCTCTCTGGCAATCCCTTTTTCTGATAATAAATCCCATTCACACCAGCCTGAACAATCTTCTGTTCTTGTTTGTCTAATTCAATTAATCTCTTATTTTTTAAAAATTCCAATCCTCTTAAAATAGATGATTTATCTAAACCACTTTCTTCAACAATCTCATCCAGATGTTTCCACTTCTTATCAAGTAAAGGCAGAACTTGCCTTTCAATTGGAGATAGTGATTCAATTAATTGCTGCTTATCCATAAGCATATATAGATTAGATATTTAAAAATCTTAGTAAAGAACCCCAATAAACTTATAAATAATAAAACCCTCACAACCACATAAATAGTAAAAGAGAAAATGACAAATCCATTTATCCAATTTGGACTTATTATCTTGATTGTATTAGGTGTTTCCTTGATAATAAGACTTCTAAAACAACCACTAATTATTGGCTATATTATATCAGGCATCTTAGTAGGCCCATTTTTGCTTGATTTAATTGGCAAAGGAGAAATCCTTACTCTCTTCTCTGAATTAGGCATAGCATTCTTATTATTTATGGTTGGCTTGCATCTATCTCCTAAGGTTATAAAAGAAGTAGGTAAGATTTCTATAATAACTGGATTAGGACAGATAATATTTACATCAGGAATAGGATATCTCATTGCAAGACTAATAGGTTTTCAAGCAATAACCTCATTATACATAGCAGTAGCACTTACATTCTCTTCTACAATTATTATTATGAAACTGCTCTCAGATAAAGAGGCATTGGAAAAATTATATGGAAAAATTTCCATTGGATTCCTGCTTATTCAAGATTTAGTTGCTATTATTATACTAATTGTGATATCATCATTATCAGGAGATGGCAGCAGTAGCATGCTTTTATCTACTTTAATAAAAGGGAGCATATTATTAGCTATATTAATTCCAACAAGTTATTATTTGCTTCCAAAGTTTAGTGATTTTCTTGCACGCTCTCAAGAGTTTCTTTTCTTATTCTCAATCTCATGGGGAATAGGTTTGGCAATATTATTCCTTTCAATAGGATTTACAATAGAAGTAGGAGCATTATTAGCAGGTGTGTTACTCTCTTTATCCCCTTATAATTATGAGATTAGTGCTAAAATGAAACCCTTAAGGGATTTCTTTATCATATTCTTCTTTATTATACTGGGCAGTCAAATGACTTTTGGCAATATTCATGACCTGGTTCTACCAGCTATTATCTTTTCTGTATTTATTTTAATAGGAAACCCATTAATTGTTATGAGTTTAATGGGATTATTTGGTTATAGTAGAAAGTCAGGATTTATGGCAGGTTTAACAGTAGCTCAGATTTCTGAATTTTCCTTAATCTTGATTGCCCTGGGTGTAAAAACAGGTAGCCTAACACAGGAGATACTATCATTAGTAACAATAGTTGGATTAGTTACTATTGCAGGCTCTACATATATGATTATTTACTCAGACCCTATCTTTAATAGAATCTCACGCTTCTTGAAGATATTTGAAAGAAAGAGAATAAAAGAAAAAGAAATACCAACTAAGGATTATGATTATATCTTATTTGGATATAACAGGATAGGCTTTTCAATAGTAAAAGCATTTTCAAAAATATCTAAAAAATTACTTATTATAGACTATAATCCAGATACAGTTAAGGGGTTACAAAAAGAGGGTATAGATGTTGTTTATGGTGATGCTGATGATGCTGAATTATTAGAGGAATTAAGAATTGATAAGGCATCTATGATTGTTTCAACAATTCCTGAAAAAGAAACAAATCAATTGATTTTAGATATTATAGAGAGAAACAAGTCAAAAGCTATAGTTCTTTTAACAGCCAGACAGATTGAGGATGCTATGGAATTGTATAAGCAAGGAGCAGATTATGTTATTATGCCACACTTTTTAGGAGGAGAATATGTCTCCAGATTAATTAGAGAAGGGAAGAGTGATAAAAAATTTTATAGAAAAGAGAAGAATAAGGAAGTAAGATTACTTAAAGAGAGATTAAGAAGAGGACATAAACATCCTAGAATAGAGAGAGATAATCTTTTTTAAAACTCAACTGCATTCTTAACTTGTTGAGAAGACATACCCAAGGAGCTACCTAATGCCTTTCTACTATATTTATCTATTATTGCTTCTTTTTTATTAGCTAAAGATGCTATTTTTATCTGACATTTAGCTTTCCTGCATATCCTAATATTCTGCATGATTCTTGCTAATCTCCTCGCTCTTGCCTTACCCTTGATGCTCATTAGCTCAGATATAGAAATGACTATTGCTAGTTTGCCAGTAGCTGCTTTAGCAAGTACATGATTAAAACCAGCATCCCGTTGTTTTAAACTATCTTTTTGACTAGCAGCTTCAGGACTTACTAGCCAGTTTACTTGCATAGTTTCTATTATTCTCCTATTATATGAAGCTGTTCCTCCCTGAATAGCTATCTTGCCTTTAAAATTTCTTGCCTTTAAGGCAGCAATAATTCTCCTAGCTTCCTTTTCATTCTCATTAGTATCAATTAAATATCCATCTACCTGCTTACTATTATTCCTGCCTGAATTATCAGGTAAATCAGCTTTCTTTTTAATTAGCTTGAGATGTAAACTATTATTAGTTTTAATTAAATTTAAATCATCTGCCATGTTAATTAGAGAGATTAAGAGTTTTTATATTTTACATTAATTAATCCTTTATTAATGTACCATTAAACTGCTTATTGGATAAAATATTTTTAACCTGTTTTAAACTATTAGTAATATATGTAGGAATCTTTTCTTTTAAGATAATCTTAGCAGCACCTTGGTCAAGTATGAAATGCTGCCCTGCCTGATATTTTCTCTTCTTAGCTAAATCATAAAACTTTTTCCAAGATATTTTCTTAATTAATTTAGCATTCTTGTTCTTATCTGGATCACTTGTATATAATCCTTTGACATCTGTCATATTAATAAATTTACAATCTAAATAAGCAGCAATTCTAGCAGCAGTGCTGTCAGATGTCTGCCTTGCTTTCCATCTTAAAGCACCACAGATTACAATCTGATTCTTTCTTAACAAGCCAGCAATCTTCTTCATATTTTTTGGAATTTTCTTACTAGCTTTTTTACCAAATATCCTTGTTAGAAAAGAGGCATGAAAACGTGTAATAGCAATCCCTACCTTGCTTTGAGATTTTTCTTTTTTATCCAACTTTTTCAAGGCTCTTATATATTTCCGAGCAGTTGTTCCCCCGCCTGTAACTATGACAAATTTATCCTTACTATTAATTATCAGCTCTTTAAATGCTTCTAAAAAATACCAGTCTACATCTTTTTGAATAATCTTACTACCACCTAAACTAATCACCCATTTTCTCATATGCCTATATAGATTAGATATTTAAATATATTATGGAGAACAATAATAATTATTAAGTAGTTTTTCCATGTATTTGTATGAAGCAGATTACCAGCTTAGCTGAATGGATGTATCAGCATATCTGCAATATTTCAGGAGTAGAATCATATAAGAACAGCATTCTCCGTATTTCTGACCCAGATACATTATTCTTTAGGGGATACGACATTGAAATTTCTCACAATCCTGAAAAGAGAGAAATGAGGATTGAAGTTGAAGGAGATAATTTAGAAGCAATAGCTCAACATAATGAATTATCTATGGATAGATTTAGAAAACCAGAAGACAGAAGTATATTTAAAACAAGAAGTGTAAAACAAAATGCAGATCATTTATTAATCACCTTAGATATGACACGAGTAAATGATTATGAAGCAATAACACATGCATTATACAGAGCAGGTGTTAAGCCCTTATTAAAAGTGATATATGAATCATCTCACAGTAAATAAACTATCATCATCTACATCAAACACATCCAACCTGACACCAGCATCTAACCAACCGTGTGCATAATTTAAAGCTGCAAAACAATCAACCCATTTACCTTTTTGATAAAAATGCTTAGCATCAGATAAATAATTACTAACCATGCTTATAATTTCCTCAGCTTGTTTTTCCTTATCCTTAATAATAGCATTACTAGCTTGTGCTAATGCCCTGCTAGTTAAATCAATATACTTATCAATTTTCTCATTACTAATTTTATTATCCATATCTTTACATAGAAATAGGGTTTTTATAATTAAGCAAAATAATTTAAATCCTATTTCCTACCATCAATAATGGAACTTAATATTAAAACATCAAAGAGAGAAGAGATAATAGACATAACCTCTCAAGTTAAAGAAGCTATTCAACAAGCAGGAGATAGTAAAGCTTGCTTAATATACACACCACATGCTACTGCTGCCATAATTGTAAATGAAAATTATGATAAAGCTGTTTGTGATGACATTCTCAATTTTCTAAAAAAGCACATACCACAAGGTAAATGGAAGCATGATAAAATAGATGGTAATGCAGATGCACATATTAAATCATCAATAATTGGCCCATCTCAAATCATTCCTATCAACAATGGCAGATTACAATTAGGCACATGGCAAGGAATAGCATTAGCAGAATTTGATGGCCCTCGTTCAAGGAGAATAATTATCCAGTTATTGTGAGCTATCTAATAATGAATAAGGAATCTATATGGAGAATTGAAGACAGACCAGGATATTTTGGCACAAGTAGAAATGAGATATACAAAACATATAACTCTCAGTATGGCGGAGATAATTGGAGAATTGCTTGGCAATGGGGTGATCATATAATACAACGCCCGCTAGCTCTTCAAATATATGAAGATGCATATTATGAATTTTTAAATCACATAAAGATATATTAATGTGGCTTATTTCAAATGCATGTGATGTTTATGATACTTCTCCTTCAAATACTGATGCAGGAATTGATTATGATTTCCAGGAAACTGAAAACAATCACATACATGATATAGCAATAAGAAGAGCAATCCTAAGAAATGGATTATGGTTTAAAGGTCGCTCTTTGATGCATGTTAGGCCAGAAGGACAAGGAGAAGCTTTTATACCATGTTCAATTCCTTTTCATATCCCTGAGAGAATCTTTAGAGGCAAGATTAAATATAAGGGTGAAGAAAGAGATTTTTTAAAAAATCCTCCTTGGTGGGTGAGATTAGGAATTGAGGATAGTGTTGAGATGTTTTATCAACAGAATAAGGTTTTACAAATTAGAAATCATCCTTCTAATAATGAATAAGGAGTCTGCTTTCTTATTACAAACCTACTACCAATATCTTTAGAAATAACAGCATCTACAAAATAATTATCAACAACAGCTCTAAACACCCCTTCTAGCAAAGGAATGCCAGCCTTATCTGCAGTATCTTCTAAAAATTCATGAATCTCCTCATTAGATAATACCAACTTAGTAGGCATTCTCTGTCCAGCACTAACCACCCATAACTCCTTACCTGCACTAGGACACTCAATAGAGGATACAGCAGGATCTGATAACAATGCTTGCAAGCTGCCAGCTTGTTTAGTTTGATAAACTGGTTTATTTTTAACTTGTTTAGGAGAAGCAAGAGGCTGTCCTAATTGTTTCAGCTCAGGATTTATCTCCTTAGTAGGTTTATCTAATATCTTTTGAAAATGCTTACTAGAAACATGAGGTACTAATTCAGTATCTATCACACTTTTTCTAGGTTTAGATATTGGCTTCTTAATTGTCCTCAATACAGCTAAATTTAATCCATCAATAAGGTAACTCATCTTAAGATTTAGGCAATGGTTTTGGATTTATTCTCCCACTTCCCTCTCTTGTTCTCTCCTCCATCTTAACTAACCCTCTTGCAATAGTCTTATTCTGCTCTAATAATTCATCTAATCTCTCAATCAAATCCTGATTTTCAGGTGATTTTTCTGCCAGCTTCTTAGCAGATTCCTCATAAATCTCTAGTAATGAGGATATTTGTTCAGATAAATCAGAAAATTTAGAAGCTAGATTAGTCATTGCTTTTTGCAACCCAACAAAATTTTCTATTAATATTTCATCTCTTTCCTTATCACTCTTAGAATTACTCCTCTTTTTAGCCATGTCATAAGCAAGATAAGGATATTTATAAATCTTCTCTTGTTTCCTCTTAAATATATCTTTCTATAATATAACAATATTCAAAATTAATAAGATAAATAATAATTTACTACCTCCTTATCCTGATGTAAATATAAGATATACAATACAAACTAAAATAATACTAAAATTAATAAGGATTATTTCATAATAATCTTAAAAATAGAGATATTCCTAAATCTTAAATATGGGGCCAGCAGGAGTTGCACCTGCATCCTCGGTTCTGGAGACCGATATTCTGCTGTTGAACTATAGCCCCATAACATGTATCAGAATAAGATATTTTTAAACCTTAGCAAGCTTTTTAATCTCTTCTATTTCACTAGATGAAATAGCAGCACCCTTATGCTTAACACCATATAATAATGCATCTAATAAATGCTTGTTTTTCCATTTTAATAAACCCTTTTTATAAGCAATATATAATAATTCAGCAGACCTAATATATTTAATATCTTTAACAAGTTTTAAATTCTGCTTATTAATTTTAATTCTAGTTTTTAAGCGTGCTTCCATCATTGCTTTATACTCTAAAGGACATTCTGTTAATAATCTTGTTGTCCTTTCATCTATAACAACCATATTTTCTCTTTGACATAATCTAGAAAAAGCAATACAGGAGGCCTCTCCTTCCTGAATAAGCTTAATATCCTTCTTAGTAGATAAAGCAGAATTAAGAGCATGCATTATCTTCCTAGTTTCCCTTTCTAATTCCTTATCTGGCAAAATATCAGCAGACATTTTTAAAACATTCCTGTCTAATAAGCTCTGTATCTTCACACCTTCTAATTCATACTCCTTAATATTCATGGGTTTGTCAATTACCTCATGCTTAACCTTTGGTGTAATAATAAATTCACCATCAAATTCCTTTTTCAACATCTCTAACACCTCTAACAAACCATTCATTGTTAAAGTGATTAATGGCCCAGCATCGAATATTAAATATTTCATTTAAAAAAATCCTCTGCATATTTAATTCTTTTTTTAACAGGAATGCCAGTAACTTTCTTAATTTCACTAACAGATGAATTACCTATATATCCTGCTAATTCCCACAAACTAATTCCAAGCAGATTAGCAGTTCTTCCTGCAGATAAACCATGTTCATAAATCCTCGCTGCCTTATTAATTTGTGCCTTTCTAAATACCTGTTCAATATAAATACCTAAATCACTTGAAATCTGATTAACAGCCTCCCTTATCTTACCTAATGCCTGCCTGCATTTCTCAATATTATTTGCTTTTAATGAAGATATAGCTAAATCTAGATTATTAATTAATGATTGATAAAATTGCTTCCAACCCTTCATATCCTTGTATTGCTCTCTTTCTACAATTTTAGAAATAGAATAAACAAGAACAGCTACAATAATATTATCTGCATCTTGTGAAATAGTAGCAGCATGTATTGTTTGATTTGACAGCTTTTTAATCTTATAAGAATCCTTTTCTTCTATAGCTTGCCTAGTCTCTTTTAAGATTCTCAGAATATTATCTACCTCTTTCATATCAGCAAGAAGAGGGTTAATTATATAAATCTTCCCTCTATTTATGATTATGGAGATATTATTAGATACAAATTTCATTATAACTTGCATAAAACAAAATCTGGATTTTTTTAGTGAAGCTAATAAGCTGGTAGATGAGAAGATTACTTTTTTATTGCCAAAACAAGTCTTACAAGAAATAGAGAAATTATCAAAAAGAAAAGGAGAAAAAATTAAAGATAAACAATCAGCACAAATAGCATTAGAAATGATTAAATTAATTGAACCAAAAATAATAAATCTAGAAGAGGGGAATGTAGATGATGCTATTGTTGCTTATTTAAAGAAACATAATCAGGTTATATTAGCTACATTAGATAAGGAATTAAAATCCAGGACAAATAACAGCAAGTTAGTAATAAGAGGCAAAAAGAAAATAGAAATCATATAATCAGATTAAAATTTCAATTATTTATTTTGTAGAAATAAACCTTCCATTCTCTTGTTTTTCATCAATGATTTGTATTATGAGAATTTAATAAAACAAGAAGCAGGTGTGGATATTCATAAGATTGAACAAATCAGGATTTAGAAGCTGGTTTCATAAGAGAGAATAAGATATTATTATCAATTATTATCTTCATGCTAATCTTTCTTTTTTCGCCTTTTTCTTATGCTTTCTTTAGTCTATAAATTTTCTTTCTTTTTCTAAATTTTCTAAAAAACTCTTTTTCAATTTTATTTTTCCTACTTTTTCAATTATAGGTTACCTTATCAATTCACCCAACAATTATTTAAATCCTCCTATATTTGATAATTTATCATATAATTCACTGGTGCATAAGCGGTTGGTAGAATCAACTAATAAAGGATATTCTCTAAAATTTAAATAACTCGCTATATCTCCATAATATTTCAATTCCAAAAACTTTTTATTTTGTTATTTTGAATAAATAATTTTTTCATTAATTTTTGATATTGCTGGAGAAGAGAGTTCATAATTTTTAAAGATTCCATCTACAGAAGAAAGAAAGACATCAACATTCTCAACATTATCTTTCCATTGATACTTTAATTTTCTAATAAACTTTTCATAATCTTTTAAATCTTCATGAATAGAAATAATCAAATCAGTTTTACTTCCAACACCTTCTCCTTTTACAAATAAAATAACTTCTGGCAAATTTTTTATGAATTTAATTATTGATTCTAATTCTTCTGATTTTGAATAATCTCTCCATCTGTATAAAATAATTGCTTGAAGGTTTAATCCGATTTTTTCAAAATCAATTAATGAAGTATATCCCTTTATTATGCCTTTTTTTTCTAATCTTTTTCTAATTTTTAATATGGTGGGTCTTGAAGTTTTTAGTTTTCTTGCTATTTCTTGGTCTGATATTTTGCAGTTTTTAATTAATTCTATTAATACTTGCTTTTCTCTTAAAGTTAAATTTATCATAATAAAATAAGATACTAAATAATATATAAAACTTACGAAAGATTACTAATAGTATCTTTTTTTAGATAAATTGGGAAAATAAGTATATAAAAGGTAAGGTATTATACAATCTGTGAAACAGAACAAGGAGGTAATTTAAGTTGATTAATTATTGGAATTCGGCAAAAGGAAGCTTTTAAGACTCCTTCGCTGAAAATGCCAAGGAACAGCTTAGGAGCTTCCTTTGTTTGTTAATAAATAAAAAAAAGATTAAAATGAAAATCAAACCTATTGGTGAAAGAGTATTGATAAAGCCCATTAAGGCAGAAGAAAAAACAGCAGGAGGAATTTATATTCCAGAAGAAGCAAAAGAAGAAAAAAAACAGGCTGTTGTAGAGGAAGTAGGAAAAACAAAAGATGGCAAAGAATTGCCTCTAAAAAAAGGAGATAAAGTTTTATATGGAGGATATTCTTCAGATGAATTTGAGATTAATAATGAAAAATACTTGATAATTGATTTTAAAGATATTTTAGCTGTAATGGAGGGATAAAATGACAGATTCAAAACAAATCTTATTTAGTGAAAATGCAAGACAAGCATTATTAAAGGGTATTGATAAAGTTTCAAATACCGTCAAGATTACTTTAGGTCCAAAAGGAAGAAATGTAGTTCTTGATAAATCTTCCACTCCTTTAGTTACTAGTGATGGTGTGACAATTGCTAAGGAAATTGAACTAATTGATAAATTTGAAAATATGGGTGCAAAATTAATTAAAGAAATAGCATCAAAAACACAAGATGATTCTGGAGATGGAACAACAACTGCTGTCATGTTAGGACAAGCTATTATTAAGGAAGGAATGAAAAATATAACTGCTGGAAGTAATCCTATTGAAATAAAAAAAGGAATTGAAAAAGCAGTCCAAAAAGTCGTTGAATCTTTAAAAGAAAATTCTGTTCAAATTAAAGGTAAGGAGATGATTTCTCAAGTTGCTACTATTTCTGCAAATAATGATAGTGAAATTGGAAATTTAATAGCTGAAGCAATGGAAAGAGTAAGTAATGATGGGGTTATAACCGTGGAAGATGGAAAAAGTATTGAAACAGATTTAGAAGTTGTTGAAGGGATGCAGTTTGATAAAGGTTTTATTTCTCCTTATATGGCTACAGACCATGAGAAAATGTTGTGTGAGTTAGAAGAGCCTTATATTTTAATTACAGATAAAAAACTAAGTAATATGAAGCAGTTAATTCCAGTTTTAGAAAAAACAGCAAGAGAAGGGAAACCTTTGTTTATTATTGCTGATGATGTTGAAGGAGAAGCACAGGCAGCATTAATAATCAATATAATAAAAGGTGCGATAAGGGTTTGTGCTGTAAAAAGTCCCGGATTCGGAGATGAGCAAAAGGAAATGTTACAAGATATCGCAATATTAACAGGAGGAGAAGTAATAAGTGAGGAAAAAGGCATGAAATTAGAAAAAATTGAGGACAATTACTTGGGTTCTGCAAGAAAAATTGTTGTTGATAGTGATAAAACAATAATTATTGATGGAAAGGGCAGTAAAAAAGAAATAGAAAATAGAAAAAAGATTATTGAATCCCAAATTAAAAATGCAGATTCAGATTATAAAAAAGAAGAATTAAGGAAAAGATTAGCTAAACTAGGGGGAGGAGTTGCAGTCATTAAAGTAGGGGCAGCAACAGAAACAGAATTAGAAGAGAAAAAAATGAGAATTGATGATGCATTGAATGCTACTAAAGCAGCTGTTGAAGAAGGAGTTGTAGTTGGTGGAGGAATAACTCTTTATAGAGCTAAAGAAGTTTTGCAGGATTTAAAATTAGAAGGAGACGAACAGATAGGAATTAATATTATTAAAAAAGTGTTAGAAGAACCACTGAGACAAATTGCGAGAAACTCTGGAAAAGAAGAAGCTGAAATAATTTCAGAGATTAATGGGAAAGATAAAAATTATGGTTATAATGCTAAAACTGATAAATTTGAGAACTTATTTGATGCAGGAGTTATAGACCCTAAAAAAGTTGTTAGAAATTCACTGCAAAATGCCTCATCTGTTGCATCAATGGTTTTAACAACCGAGGCATTAGTTACTGATTTTGATAATGAAAAAGATAAAGAGAGGAGGACAGAGGCAATAATCATATAAAAATGAAAGGAGGTAAAAAGAAAAATGTTATGGGAAGATGATATATGGAATGAAATGAGAAGAATGCAAAGACAAATAAACAGACTTTTTCATGGATTTGATGAGCCGAGAACATTAAGTCTTAGAAATGCACTAAGTGACAATTATAGAAGGGCTTTAATGGATTGTAAGGAAGATGATAAAAATTTTACAATTGCTGTTGAAATTCCTGGAATTGATAAAGAAGACATTAATTTAGATATTTCTGAAAATAGTGTTATTATTAAAGCTGAAAAAAAGTATGAAAAAGAAGAAGGGAGCAAGGAAAAGGGAGATTACAGGTATGCAAAAAGTTATGCAGGATTTTATCAAGAAGTTGCTCTTCCAGAAAATGCTGATACTGAAAACATAGAAGCTGTTCATAGAAATGGTGTTTTAAAACTCACGATTCCTAAGAAAAAACTTGCTATCAAGAAAAAGGAAATAAAAATCAAATAATTTTTTAATTTTTAAATATAACAGTAGTGAAAAATGGAAAAGACAAAAGAACAATTAAATAAAAAAACTGAAGAGCAAAAGATAGAAGATAAAACTTCAGATGAAACAAATGAATTAAGAGAAAAATTAGAAAAAGCAGAAAAATTAGCAGAAGAAAGACTTAATCAATTAAAATACTTGCAAGCAGATATAGATAATTTAAGAAAAAGATATGAAAAAGAAAAACAAGAAATTATTAAAAATGCCAATGAATCGTTAATAAAAGAATTATTAGTTGTGTTAGATTCGTTTGATACTGCAATAAAATCTAAAGAGGAAAATAAAAAAGGATTATTAATGCTAGAAAAAAAGTTTTTTGATATATTAGTAGAACATGGTTTACAGGAAATTGAGGCAATAGGAAAACAATTTAATCCAAATTTTCACGAATCATTATGCAAGGAATTTAGCAAAAAACAAAATAATGAAATCATTGAGGTAATTCAAAAAGGTTACATTTTAGATTCAAAGGTTATTAGAACAAGCAAAGTAAAGGTTTCAAAAGGTTTAAAAAAAGAAGATAAAACTGAAGATAATAAGGAGAATTAAAAATGGCAGAGAAAAAGATTCATAAATTAGTGATGAGGGATATGTTTGCAAATGAAAAGGAGTTGATGTATGTTGGAACAAAAGAAGAAGTTTCTCAAAGATGGCAAGAACAATATGGGGGTGAAAAATCTTCTTGGAGATTAGAAGAGATTACCCCTTTCGAAAGAATAGAAGATTATAGAATAAAACTAGAGAAAATAGCAAGTTAAAAATGTTAGAAAAAAAAGAAAAAATTATTGGGATTGATTTAGGAACTAGTAACAGCCAAGCTGCTGTTGTAATGGGTGGAAAGCCAACTATTATACCCTCAGCAGAAGGCGCAACAGTAGCTGGAAAAATGTTTCCTTCAGTTGTAGCATTTACAAAAGATAATCAACTATTAGTAGGAGAACCTGCAAGAAGACAATCAGTTAATAATCCAGAAGGAACTATAACTGCTGCAAAGAGAAAAATAGGAACTTCTCATAAATATAAAATTAGAGGAAAAGAATATACTCCACAACAAATATCTGCTTTTATTTTACAGAAAATTAAGAAAGATGCAGAAGAATTTCTAGGAGAGCCAATTAAAAAAGCTGTTATAACTGTTCCTGCTTATTTTAATGATAATCAAAGAACAGCAACAAAAGATGCTGGTAAAATCGCAGGTTTAGAAGTTGTAAGACTAGTTAATGAACCAACAGCAGCATCAATGGCTTATGGATTAGATAAAGAAGGAGAACATAAAATATTGGTGTTTGATTTTGGTGGTGGAACTTTAGATGTAACTATTATGGAATTTGGGGATGGAACTTTTACAGTTTTATCAACTTCAGGAGATACTAATTTAGGTGGAACTGATATGGATGAGTTATTATTAAAGGATGTTATTAAAAATTTTAAAGATAAAGAAGGAATTGATTTAAGTGAAGATGATTCTGCATTGCAAAGAGTTAGAGAAGCTGTTGAAAAAGCCAAAATTGAATTATCAAGTGTTTTAGAGACAGAAGTTAATCTTCCTTATATATCTGCAACTGATAAAGGACCTAAACACCTAAATGAAAAAATAACAAGGTCAAGATTAGAAAAATTAATCCAGCCACTTATGGACAAATGTAAAAAACCAATTGAACAAGCCATAAAAGATGCTAAATCAAAAAAAGAAGATATTGGTAAAATCATATTAGTTGGCGGACCTACAAGAATGCCTATTGTTCAAAAATTTGTTGAAGATTTTATAGGGAAAAAAGTTGAAAGAGGAATTGACCCAATGGAATGTGTTGCACAAGGAGCAGCAATACAAGGAGCTGTTTTAGCAGGAGATATTAAAGATTTAGTTTTATTAGATGTTACACCTCTAACTTTAGGAATTGAAACTTTAGGAGAAGTTATGACTCCCCTAATTGAAAGAAATACGACAATTCCTACTAAAAAAAGTCAGATATTTTCAACTGCAGCTGATTTTCAAACAGCAGTAACTGTTCATGTTTTGCAAGGTGAAAGACCTATGGCAAAAGACAATACAAGTTTAGGTAATTTTAATTTAGTTGGAATTCCGACAGCACCAAAAGGTGTCCCACAGATTGAGGTTACTTTTGATATTGATGCCTCTGGAATTTTACATGTAACTGCTAAAGATTTAGGAACAGGAAAAGAGCAAAAAATGACAATAACTGCATCAACAAAATTATCAGATTCAGAAGTAGAAAAAATGATTAAAGAAGCAGAAGAACATGCAGAAGAAGACAAAAAAAGGAAAGAACAAGTTGAAGCAAGAAATAACCTCGATTCATTGATATATGCAAGTGAAAAAACACTCTCAGAATTAGGAGATAAAATAGGAAAAGAGCAGAAAGAAAAAATTGAGAAAGCATTAGAATCTTCAAAAAAAGTTTTAGAGGAAGGAGATGTTGATAAAATAAAACAAGAAACTGAAACTCTTCAAAAGGTTATGCAAGAGGCAGGAACTAAGATTTATGAAGAAGCATCTAAAAAAGCAGCAGAAGAACAAGCAAAAGCAAAGACAAAAGTAGAAGATGAGTCTAATAATAGCGAAAAGAAAAACAAAGGTAAGAACGATGCTGTAGATGCAGAATATGAAATTGAAGAAGATTCTAATAAAAAATAAAGGTGATTGTATAAAAATTAAAAGGGTGAAAAATGATTTTAGAAATTTTAGGGCTAATTTTTGAGTTTATTGGAACATTAATTATTGCAATAAATGTTTTAAGGTTTCATTTGTACATGAAGAAAGAAAAAAGATTGATAAGCTGGTTTTACATCAGATTAAAAAAGAATACATTTTGTCAATTTTAGGAATATTATTTTTAATTGTTGGTTTTTCCTTAGAATTATTAAATATAATAGTAACATGAAAATGTATTAAATTTATAAAACTTTAAGAAAAATGATAACATGCAGGATATGTAAAAAGCGTGAGGCTGAATTATTAATTGATACAAAAGAAGTTTATCAAGAATGTTATGACATGCTAATTAGAAAAAAATTGAATAAAAAAGAGAAGAAAAACTTAAAAATATTTAAGAATGATATTTTATTAGAATGAACCAAGAAATACAAAAACTCAATAAAAAAGCAGAAGAATACTCAAGAATTTTAGAAAAAATTGAAAAAGAGATTTCAAAGGTTATTGTAGGTCAAGAAAGGGTTGTAAGAAAATTCTTAATAGGATTGATTTCTAATGGCCATATTTTAATTGAAGGAGTTCCAGGACTTGCAAAAACCCTTCTTGTAAAAACCTTATCTGATACAATAGATGCTGATTTTGTAAGATTGCAGTTTACTCCTGATTTATTGCCTGCAGATATTATTGGAACAAAAATTTATGAACATAAAACAGGAAATTTTAAAGTAATGAAAGGACCAATATTTTCTAATTTTATTTTAGCCGATGAAATTAACAGAGCTGCTGCAAAAGTGCAATCTGCATTATTAGAAGCAATGCAAGAGAGACAGGTTTCAATACAAGGTGAAACATTTAAAATAAAAGAACCTTTCATGGTTTTGGCAACTCAAAACCCGATTGAGAGCGAAGGAACATATAAACTACCCGAAGCTCAAGTTGATAGATTTATGTTTAAGTTATTAATTAAGTATCCTGATATAAAGCAAGAACAAGAAATAATAAAAAGGTATACTAATAATTTGTCAATATCGGTGAGTAAAATAACAAGTTCTTCTAAAATTATTGAAATTCAGAAATTTAACCAAAATATTTATGCTGATGAAAAAATTGAGAAATATGTTTCTCAAATTGTGGATGCAACAAGAAATCCTCATAAATATAAAGTTGATGTTGACAATCATATAGAGTATGGGGCCTCTCCTAGAGCTTCTTTATGGTTAATTTTGGCTGCAAAAGCTAATGCAATGCTTAATGGAAGAGGATATGTAAAACCCGAAGATATTCAAGAAGTAGCTTATGATGTACTGAGACATAGAATCATATTAACTTATGAGGCTGAAGCAGAGGATATTTCTCCAGATGAAATTATTAAAAAAGTATTAGATAAGATTAAGGTTCCTTAACACAAATGAAAAAAGAGAATGAAAGAAATAGTAAAACAAGTAAAAAAAGTAGAATTAAACACAAAAAAATTAGTTGAAGGTTTGATTACAGGGAATTATCACTCTATATTTAAGGGACCTGGAATAGAATTTTCTGAAATAAGGGAATATAAGCTAGGAGACGATATTCGAGCAATTGACTGGAAAGTTACTGCTAGATTTAATAAGCCTTTTGTCAAAGAATTTATTGAGGAAAGAGATTTAAGTGTTTATTTTGTTTTAGATATTTCAGGTTCTAGTAGTTTTGGAAATAATATTGAGAAAAAAAGAAAATCAATAGAATTAATTGCAAGTTTAATGTTTTCAGCAATGAAAAATAATGATGCAGTTGGATTGTTTTTAATAACAGATAAATTAGACAAATTTGTTCCAGCAAGAAAGGGTAAAAAGCATATCTTAAGATTAATCATGGAACTTTTAACATTTAATCCAAAATCTAAAAAAACTAATCTTTTAGAGTCTTTTAAATCTGTTTCAAAAATTATTAAAAAAAGAAGCATTGTCTTTGTGATTTCTGATTTTTTTAGTGAAGATTTTTCAAAACCCTTGAAAGTGTTGAAAAAAAGAAATGATGTTATTGCAGTAAGAATTATCGATAATAGAGAAAAAGAACTTCCAAATATCGGTTATATTGAATTAGAAGATGAAGAAACAGGGGAACAGGTATTAGTTGATACTTCTGAGAAGGAATTTAGGGAAAATTATGCTAAGTTAGTAAAAGAGAACGACAAAAAATTAGAAAAAATTTTTAAAAAATATAAAATAGATTTTATTGAAATATTGACTGATGAAAGTTATGAAAAACCTTTAAAAAAATTTTTTAAGATTAGGAAGTTTAGGGAGGTGAGATAAAAATGGCAGGTTTTTCATCCTCATGGGTTTTAGTATTTTTGTTAATCTTACCTATTTGTTATTATGTTTATTATCAGATTAAGAAAAAAAAGAAAAATGAAGCAATCAAATTTTCTAATATTGGTTTTATAAAATCTGCCTTAGGTAATAAGAAAAAATCAAGAAGAAATGATATTTTGTTTTATTTATCTTTAACTGCGATTGGATTGATGATTGTTGGTTTTGCAAATCCCCACATACCCTTAAAACAAACTAAAGAAGGGGTTAATGTTGTTTTGGTGATTGATGTTTCTGGAAGTATGCAGGCAGCAGATTATGAACCAAATAGATTAGAATCTGCAAAAAGTTCTGCTGAAATTTTATTAAAATCATTAAAAGAAAAAGACCATTCTGGAATTGTTGTTTTTGAATCTGGAGCAACAACTGCCGCGTATCTTTCTCCATATAAGGATAAAGTTATTGAAAAATTAAGGGATATACAAATAAAAGAGGGACAAACTGCAATAGGTGATGGTTTGGGGTTAGGTATTGATATGGCAACATCTATTCCAAACAAAAAGAAAGTCGTTATTTTATTAAGTGATGGTGTTAATAATGCTGGAGTAATAAGTCCAGAAGAAGCAATTTTGTTTGCAAAACAAAACAATATTCAGGTTTATACTATTGGTATGGGGAGCAAAGAACCTGTTATTTTAGGATATGATTGGTTTGGAAGAGCACAATACGCAGAACTTGATGAAGAAACATTGAGAAAAATAGCAACTGAAACAGGAGGGAAATATTTTAAATCGGTTGACAGTAAGACTCTTGATGAAATTTATAAGAATATAAGCCAGGATATAAAAAGAGAAAAAGAAGAAACAAATATCAAAGACTGGTTCTTTTTTGTTGCTTTAATAATTCTAGTTATCAAGCTTTATTTTAGGTATGGAGGTAAGAGAGTTATACAATGAGATCCAGATATTTTTTAATAAGTATAATATTATTTTTGTTCTTACCTCTAGTAAACGCCAGTTTGTTTAATTCAGGAGACATAACTTTTTCAGTTGATCAAAAAGAATATTATTTTAAAGTTGGAGAAAATGCAATAATCCCTTTAGAAATAGATAATACTTATGGAAAACAAATTAATGGGATGTTAAGTTACACTTATACTCAAGAAATTAATCAGGGAGGTATGCATATGTCTTCTTCAAATACCCAATCTACATCTTTTTCTGTTAAAGAGGGGAAAAATACCGAAAATCTAAACTTTGGAACTTCAGAGAATCCTTCAACACTCGGTGTAGGTTTAAAATTTAGCTATACTGAAAAAGAATCGAGAATTGTAAATCTTGATGAGATAAAAATCCATTTTGTTAGTGATGAGAATCAAAAGCAAAATCAAGAAAATAGGCAATCATCATCTTCTGAAAAATATTCTGCACCACAACAATCGCAACAACAAGATCCTTTTTCAAAAATGCAAAAAGAAATTGATGAAATGATAGGAAGGAATCAGCAACAAAATCAACAAACAATTCAACAAAAAATGCAGAATAATCAGATTGGACAGGACAGTTCTGCATTAAAAAAACAAATGCAAAGACAACTCCAAGAACAAGAACAACTTAAACAAGAATTTCAAAAAAAGCTTTCTGAAAATAAGGAATTTCAACAAGAACATCAAAAATTATTACAGCAAGGATATAATTTGACCTCGGGGAATATTGATCCTACAACAGAGAATTCTGGAAAATTTGATTTACAGTATCAAAAGGAAAATGGAGAAACTGCACAGTTAAATGGAGAAATGGAAAATGGAGAAATAAAAAATATGCAAAAATTAACACAAGAAGACAAAAATAGATTGTTACAAGAATTAAACCAAAATAAAGATTTTCAAAAATTAAATAAGGAATTGCAAGAAAAAGGTTTTGAGCAAAAAAACACTGAATTTTCTTTAGAAAAAGATAAAACAAAAATTAAGACTAATTATAAAAATCCTCTAAATCAAACAACTTCAATTTCTGCTGATTTTATTAATGGAACAATCCAGAACGTTAAGATTGATGATCTTGATGAAGAAGATTATTCTAAGAGTTATCTTTGGTTGTGGATTTTAATTATAATTATTATCTTACTGATTGCAAGTTATTTTATTTATAAAAAATATTATAATAAGATAAAAAAAGAAGTTAGTGAGATTATTCCTGTTATTAAAAAAGAAAAACCTTTTGATTACAAAAATGAATCCAGAAGATTATTAAATAAAGCTAAAGATTTGTTTAACAAGAAAAAATATAAAGATGCTTATGAAAAAGCAGGACAAGCATTAAGACTCTATCTAAGTTATAAATATGGACTAAAAAAAGAAGTGACTAATGATGAAATTATTAGGCATCTAAAAGACAAAAATAAGGATATTATATCAATAAAAGAATGTTTTGACTTATGTAGTTTAGTGGAGTTTGCAAAATATAGAACTAATAAAAAAGATTTTGAGAAAATTGTAAAATTAGGAGAAGAGATAATAAAAGACTAATAAAACAACCTTTAAAAATACCAACTCTCTTTATTTTTTTATCAATTAAACTATTTTATTCCTTAAAACAATGAAAATCAAAGATTTTCAAGCATTTAAATTTATGAAGAATAAAAAATAAATTTAAATATGTCTCAAAAAGATTACTACAAAATATTGGGAATAAGCAAAGACGCTTCTCAAGAAGAGATTAAAAAAGCTTTTAGGCAGTTAGCAAGAAAATATCATCCAGATGTTAATAAAGATGCTGGAGCAGAAGATAAATTTAAAGAGATAAATGAAGCATTTCAGGTCTTAGGAAATCCAGAAAAAAAAGCCCAGTATGACCAGTTTGGAACATCTGCATTTAGTCAAGAAGACTTAAGAGGATTTAGAAATCAGAGATTTGACTTTGATGATTTGTTTAGGGATTTTGGTTTTGGAGATATTTTTGATATATTTAATCACGGAAGAAGAAGAGAGTCTGAAGATTATGAAGAAGGTGCTGATTTAAGATATGATTTAGAAATAACTTTAAAAGATGCTTTTTATGGAATTGAAAAAACAATTAAAATTCCAGTTCACGAAGTATGTAAAAAATGTAATGGACAAGGTGCTGAGGAAAAATATCTAAAAGAATGTAATAAATGTGGTGGGAGTGGAAAATTAAAAATTGCAAGAAGACAAGGATTTACACAATTTGTAACAATAACCTCATGTGATAAATGTCATGGTAGAGGAAAAATTGCTTCTAAATATTGCAGTGTTTGCAAAGGAAGAGGTGAAACAGAAAAAATACAAAAAATAAATCTAAAAATACCAAAAGGAGTAAATGATGGGCAATATTTAAGATTAGAAGGTAAAGGAGAATTAGGTAAAAATGCTCCATCTGGAGATTTGTATGTTGTTGTTCATATTAAAGAACATCCAGTATTTAATAGAGAAGATGAGAATTTATTTTTAGACAAAAAAATTGATTTGGCAACTGCAATCTTTGGTGGAGAAATTGAAATAAAGAATATTGATAAGAAGATAAATTTAAAAATTCCTGCTGGAACTCAAAGCCATACTCCTTTTAGGCTTGAAGGTCAAGGAATGCCTTTAATAAATTCAAAACAAAGAGGGGATTTATTTGTTAGAATAATCATTGATATTCCAAAATTAAGTAAACTCAAAGAGAAGTTTTTTAAGTCTCATCTATCCACCAAAAAAAGAGCTTGAAGTGGATTTTT
>JBNGDY010000003.1:0-13072 GCA_049975665.1 Candidatus Nanoarchaeia archaeon
GATTAAATCACAGAAATGAAGACGAGAAGAGTTTTTATTTCTGACTAACTCATCAAGATTAAATCACAGAAATGAAGACGAGAAGAGTTTTTATTTCTGACTAACTCATCATATTATTCAAGATTAGATTTAAAGAACACTCTCTTCTTGCTCTGCATCTTCTTGCTTACTAGTATCTCCTTCCTCCTCCCCATCCTGTCCATCTAAAAATTCTAATTTGCCAAATTTACCAGCTGATAATTGCAATTCTCCTTGAAACTCCTTAACATAACCATTACTAATCTTAATCTTCTGTCCTTCTTTAACCTTATCAGCATCTTCATTCCAGAATGTTATTTTAATCTGTCCAGAATCATCCTTAGCAGTAGCTTCTTTTAATCTTAACTGCTTGCCAAACTTATCAATCTCTTTCTCATTATCTATAGAAATCACTTCTAATTCAATATCAACCTTGCCCTGATTTGGTTTTAATTCAGAAATTTTCATTTTAACACTGCCCTGCTGGTGTTGTAGAGTCTGTTGAGCTTAATGCTTCAGAACAAGCATCTGGCATTTCATTAAATGCAGAACAAATAGCCTCTTGATATGCAGACGGATTACCATATTTATATACTGCTTTTGTCTTTACACCATTGATAAGCATAGTTGGACTTCCAGAAGCACCTGCTTCTTGGGATGCAGCAGCTTCTTCCTCCATTAATTCAAACCCTTGCTCATCAACACAATCACTTATTGTGCCTGTGCTTACACCTGCTTCATTAGCAGCTTCTTCCCAACAATCCCCAGATGAACCACAATTTTCATTTACATATGTTGTGAATGTGAACCATTTATCCATACCATAATTATCTAAAACACAAACCTCTCTCATATTCTGCTCTACTTCTGGCTGCCCATGTAAGCTGTTAATTGAATCACCTTGAACAGAAACAATATAATGCACATTAAAATCAATATAATCCTTTAAGATATTATAAACAGGTAAAAGAGTATCTTCAGCCTCATTACCATAAGGACAAAAAGACATGACATATAATTCTACTTCAGGTTTATCACTTTTAGGAATCTCATCTTCCTGAGCTGGCTCCTGAACAACCTGTCCTGTTAAAGGAATTACTGCTTGAACAGGAATCAAACTCTTACCATCTTTAGTAATATAAACAGGAGCTTCCTGTCCTTGCATTTCTAAAACAACCTCATACATATTACCATTATCATTAACCTCTACTAAACTAGCTTCTCCACCTCTTGCTTCTATAAAATCAAGCACCTTCTGCCCAGCTTCCTGCTTGCCAACACCACCACAAGAACCAGTTAATAATACAATTATTAATAATATAGCTAAAATAGCAGTTGCAACAAGCCAATAATTATTAGAAAGTTTCTTCATAATATCTCTACCTTTTGACTTAGCCATATCACCTCTTATTATAATGCTTTTATAAACTTTTCCCAAATAAATTAATTATGCTTCACAGGGACATATTAGCAGAGAGAACAAAGAATAAGCAAGAGGCATCTATCAAAACTAAAGCTAAAAACCAATTTACCCAGATTCATTTCCAAATTGAGAACTAATTTAATTATTAAAGATAAGTAAATAATGAATTTAGTATTTATTTGTTGTTTATGATATTATAAATTATTCATTAAGGTATAAGAAGGCTTGTCCAAATCTAGCTTAGAATAAGATTTATGCCCTTTCACTCTTCCAACTAATTAACAAGATTTAAAAATCCCTACCAGTATGAAGAAACATGGCAAAAATCAATAAAAATGATTTTATAGAAATAGAATTCACAGGAAAGCTGAAAGATACAGGAGAAATCTTTGATACTAATAAGAAGAAAGATGCAAAAAAGCTTGGTAAAGAACCTAAGCCATATATAATGGCAGTAGGACATGGCATGCTTATCAAAGGTTTAGATGATGAGTTAATAGGAAAAGAAACAGGCAAGGAATATACATCAGAATTCCCACCAGAAAAAGCTTTTGGAAAAAGAAGGAAGGAAATGGTTAAAATGATTCCTATGAGGGCATTCCAAGAACAAAACATAATGCCAAGAAGAGGTATGCAACTCTCATTAGATGGACAGCTTGTCCGCATCTTATCAGCATCTGGTGGCAGGGTGCTAGTTGATTTTAACAATCCTCTAGCAGGTAAAGATGTCATATATGAGTATAAGATTAATAAGAAAATAGATGATTTAAATGAGAAGATTAATGCATTACAGGATTTCTTCTTCAGAAAGCAGTTTGATTTTAATGTAAAAGATAAAACAATAGAATTCTACATTCCAGAAAAACAAAAACAATTACAACAATTTGTAAAATTAATGGAGAAGGGATTTAAAGACATACTGGGCATGAATGTTGAAGTAAAACCTGAGAAAAGCAAACAAGAACCTGAAAACAAAAATAATACTCAACCCCAATAATCCTTATAAATACTTAAACACATAATTTCTCATGGAAGAAGAGGCATTTGTTTCTCAAACAAGACAAATAGATGATGAACTAGAACAATATCTTAAAAAACAGTCTGCACGAGTTAAGGTTATAGGTGTCGGTGGTGCAGGTGGCAATACAGTATCACGAATGAGGGAAATTGGTATAAAAGGAGGAGAGATTATTGCCATAAATACAGATGCACAAGACCTATTATATAATAATGTGGATTATAAAATTTTAATTGGCAAGGAATTATGTGGTGGATTAGGTTCTGGTTCTAATCCAAAAATAGGACAAGAAGCTGCAAAAGAATCACAACAAGAAATTAAAAAGAAATTAGATGCAGATATGGTTTTTGTCACATGTGGTTTAGGAGGAGGAACAGGTTCTGGAGCAGCACCTGTTGTAGCAGAATTAGCTAAGAGACAAGGAGCATTGACTATTGGAGTTGTGACAATGCCATTTAATGTAGAAGGCAGAAAGAGAATAGAAAATGCAGAAAATAGTTTAGAAAAATTAGAATCCATAGTAGACACATTAATAGTTATTCCAAATGATAAATTACTAGAAATAGCTCCTGATTTACCATTACCAACAGCATTTAAAGTAGCAGATGAAATTTTAACAAATGCTGTTAAAGGCATTACAGAGCTGGTTACCTCATCTGGACTAGTTAATCTAGATTTTGCAGATATAAAAACAGTAATGTCTAATGGAGGGGTATCATTAATAGGTATGGGGGAATCTGATTCTAATAATAGGGCAGAAGAAGCAGTTGAAAAAGCAATAAACAACCCATTACTAGATGTAGAAATTACAAATGGCACTGGTGCATTAGTCAATGTTATAGGAGGTAATGACCTCTCTTTAGATGAATATAAACAGATTATACAAACAATTGGAGATAGATTATCTCCAGATGCTAAATTAATATCAGGAGCTCAAATCTCTAAAGATTTAGAAGGTGCTATTCGTGTAATGGTGATAGTAACAGGTGTAAAATCCACACAAATCTCTGGTGAAAAACGTCCAGCTGAAGATGTAAAAAGAGAAGAAATGTCAGATGAATTAGGCATAGAATTTTTTGAAGAATAATGTTAACAAAAATATCAGATTTAATAGAATTAAGAAGAATAATGAGAAAGGCAAGAGAATCTGCTTATCTAATATAAAGGGCTTATTAATATATGATAATGTGAGAGATGTGCTGAGATTTCCAAATGGAGTAGACATATCTTATGGTGAGGATGTCAATTTTCTACCAAAGCCCTTAATAGCAAGAAATAAAAACCCTTACTGCTTGCCAGACATATGAAAAACATGAAAAATATTCCACAATGGTTATCATCACAATATCATAGATATTTAAGAGTATGGAAATTAATGAAAAAGCCATCAATGCAGGAATTCAAACTAATTTCTAAAGTAACAGCAGTTGGATTGATTGTCATTGGAGCTATTGGCTTTCTTATATCAGTCAGCTTGAAGATGTTTTTTTAACAGATTTCTTAATATTCTTTTGTTTCTTCTCACTAATCTGCTTGCCTATAGATTGTGAAACCTCTATTAATGCACTATCAAAATCTTGTTTAGTAATTGTCATTTTTTCTGCTTTCTTTTTTTGAGTATAAAATCTTTTAATGGCATTTACACCTGCATTTCTACATATAGCCTCTATATCTGCTCCTGTCCAGCCATCTGTCTTATTAACATAATCACTTATCTTAACACTCTTATCAAGAGGCATATTCTTAGTATGTACTTCAAAAATCTTCTTTCTTGTTTCCTTATCAGGTACATCTAATTCAACAATAGCATCAATTCTTCCAGGTCTTAATAAGGAAGGGTCAATTAAATCCTTTCTATTAGTTGCTGCAATAACAACAACCTTTTCTAAATCTTCAATACCATCCAATTCTGTTAATAACTGATTAACTACTTTTTCAGTAGCATCTGATAATGATGAACCTCTTTGTTTGGATATTGAATCAAATTCATCAAAGAAGATAATAGCAGGGGCTACCTGCCTTGCTTTTTTAAACACATCTCTCACATGCTTCTCACTCTCCCCTACCCATTTACTTATTAATTCAGGACCTTTAACAGAGATAAAATTAGCATTTGATTCATTTGCAACAGCCTTAGCAAGCAATGTCTTACCAGTACCAGGAGGACCACTTAATAATATGCCTTTTGAAGGTTTAATTCCAGCTTTTTTGAATAAATCAGGTCTAATTAAAGGTAATTCAATTAACTCTCTTAATTTTTCCTTTACCTTATCTAATCCACCGATATCATTCCACGTAACATTGGGCTTATTAATTAAAACCTCCCTCATAGCAGAAGGCTCAACATGCCTTAATGCATCAATAAAATGCTCCTTTTTTACTTTAATCTTATCTAATATTTGGGTTGGAACTTTTTCTTCAATATTTTTTAATTGTGAGAAATAAGGTTTAATAGCCTTTAAACCAGCTTCCTTACACAATACCTCTATATCTGCACCTGTATATCCTATTGTTTTATTTGAAATTTCATTAAAATCCACATCCTTGTCAAGAGGCATGCCTCTTGTATGTATCTGCAATATCTCTTTTCTACCTGTTTCATTTGGAGGATTAATTTTTAATTCTCTATCAAATCTTCCAGGTCTTCTTAATGCAGGATCAACATCATCAGGCCTATTTGTAGCAGCCATTACAACTACTTGTCCGCGGGATTTTAAACCATCCATTAAAGTAAGTAATTGTGCAACTATTCTTTTTTCAGTTTGGTCAATGCCTTCTCCTCTTTTTGGGGCAATAGAGTCTATCTCATCTATGAAAATAACAGCAGGAGCATTTTTCTCTGCTTGTTCAAACACATCTCTCACATGCTTCTCACTCTCCCCATAATATTTTGACATTATCTCAGGTCCAGCAATTGAAAAAAATGCAGCATCTGTTTCAGTGGCAACAGCCTTAGCAAGCAATGTCTTACCAGTACCAGGAGGACCAGTCATCAATACACCCTTAGGAGCACCCACACCAAGTTTTTCAAACACTTCTGGATGTTTCATAGGCATCTCTACCATTTCCCTTACCTGCTCTACTTCATCTTTTAAACCACCAATATCTTCATAACTTACTCCAGTAGATTTTAAATCACCTGTGTATGGTGTGGCAGAAATAATAATTCTTGTTTTAGGTGTGATAATCACGCTCCCTTTTGGTTCTGTTTTTGATATTACATAACCTAGTCTTGTTCCAAACACATCAATAACAATTTTTTGTCCTTGTTTTAATGGCCTGTGCAATAATTTAGAATGAAAATACTCAGTAGGATCATCACTAAAGCTAACCTCTTGCAAAGGAGATAATGTTATCTTCTTAGCTTCTTTAACTTCAATTAACCTTATTGATATTTTATCACCAATAGATGTACCAATATTTGAACGTGTTGTTCCATCAATTCTTATTATATCTTTATCATCATTAGAACGCATAGCCTTAACAACACCTGTTTCCCTGCCTTTAATTTCTATAATCTCTCCAGATGAAATTTTTAACTTCTTCATAGCTTCAGAAGGTATCCTTGCTATAGCTTTATCAATATCTTCTTGTAATGCTTCTGATACCTCTAATTCATATGTTTGTTTATCCATCTTTCCTCCTTTTTTTCAACACTATTTCTAAAACCCCATTTTTCATAGTATAATCTATCTTATTTTTGTCTACATAGTCTGGTAATTGTTTTTGTATAGAGAACCCATGTTTAAGTTTTTTATGTAAATAATCTTGCATGTCTTCCTGATTTGTTTTTTTAGCATTAATTTCTAAATTTTTCCCTTTAATAATAATAGAAACATCCTTCTTATTATATCCTGGTAACTCAAATATAAGATAAACAGCATTTTTATCTTCTATATAATCTGATTCTCTATCTTCTTCCTCACCTCTTATAAACTGATTTCTTCTTACAGGCCTGCCTCTAAAAAATTCTCTTACAATATCTTCAAAAGGATCATCATCAAAAAATCCCATTTTAAATTTTTATAAAAAAATAAATTATTTAATTTGTATTGTTTTTTTATTTTTCTTAGCAATCTTAGGCAATGTTATTGTTAACACTCCATTCCTGTATGTTGCATCAATGTTTTCTAAGTCTGCATTTTCTGGTACATCAAATGCTTGGTAAAATCCTGCATATTGTTTTGTATATTCCCCTTCTTTTTTTGCTCTTGTTTTTTTTTCTGCTTTAATTTCTATTCCTGTATCTGTTACATCAAGATTAATATCCTCTCTGTTTACACCAGGCAGTTCTACTTGTATAACAAATTCATTTTTCCCTTCTTTGAAATTAGTGAATGCTTTTCTATAATCTGATGATAATTCATCAATCATTTCTTCTCTATCACTCCTAAAATTGCCTATCATATTGTCAATTCTTCGTTGCAATTTATTTATTTCATCCCAAAAATTGTTTTGCTATGCCATCTTGTTTAGTTAGGAGATAAGGCATGCTGTTCCCCAGCCATTACAGCGGAGGAGTCATAGCCATCTCCTTAAATTTATATATTTTATAAAGATGAACATATATTTAAATCTTTCGCTTTAGTAGATACCAATTATACTAAAAATATATTAATTATACTTAATCCAGAACATTTATATAGTTATTCTTCTTATAAATATTATGGTAAGACAAAAAATTATTATCCAAGAGACTGATAAACCTAACTCAGGCAATGTAGAAGAAGAAGTTAGATGGATATGCAATAGTCTTGGATTAACAAAAGGAAGAGATATTGATAATATCTCATTTAGAGTGATGTATACATTGCTTAATCTCTTTACAAAAAGAAAACTTATTTCAACAGAAGAGCTATCTAAGAAATTAAACGTAGAGCCATATAAGATAAATCACCATATCAGGAGTTTAATGGAATCAGGTATTATATTTCGAGAAAAGAGAAAGATTGCTTTAAGAGGGGGCTCATTATCTTCAGCAATAGAAGAGATGAAAAGAGATTCAGAATCTTTGTTTGAAAGATTATTAGAAACATCCAGAAAAATAGATAAGCTCTTTCATTTACATAAATAATATCTTAAAATTATTTTTTTTAAATAGAAGCATTTAAAAACTCTAATTAATAAAATATATTAACTAATTCTAATACCTTTGAGAATTAGTTGGTGCTAAAAATGGTAGATGACATCAATATACAAGAAGAAGGAGAATTTGATTATTTAAATGAACAAGAATCAGATTCATCTAGTCAGGAATCTAATCAAGATAAACAAGCACAAGAGCAAGAACAACAAGCAGGAGAAGAGAAGCAAGAACCAGCAACAAAACAAGCAGAAGCAAAACCAACAGAAAAACCTGAAGAAGCAAATTTAGTTATATTTGTAGTAAAAGTAACAACAAATAAAGAAGATAAAGCATTAGAAATAATATCAGAAAAAGTAAGGAAAAAATCATTAAATGTTTATGCTATTGCACGTCCTCATGGATTAAGAGGATATATATTTTTAGAAGCACCAGATAGAGAAAATGCAGAAGAAGCAGTTTTCAATCTTCCATATGTAAAAGGTATAATCCCGCAGAGGGTTTCTTATGATGAAATTAAACAAATGATAGAACCATCAGCAGCTGAAATCAAAATAGAAAAAAACGACATTGTGGAAATGATATCAGAACCATTTAAAAAGGAAAAAGCAAAGGTATTAAGATTAGATAAACAAAAAGGAGAAGCAGTAGTTTCATTATTAGGTGCAGCTGTTCCTATGCCAGTTACAGTAAAGATAGATAATTTGAGAGTGATAAGAAGGGAGGATGAAGAGGAATAAATTTTTAAATCAGGTTAGAGAGAAATAAAAATGAACATTAAATTGCTTGTTGAGGGAGGGAATATGAAACCAGGCCCAGCAGTAGCTCAGCAATTAGGCCCAATGGGTATTAATATGGGTAAGGTTATTTCAGAGGTTAATGAATCTACAAAAGATTTCAAGGGTATGAATGTTCCTGTTAATCTTGATGTAGACCCAAAAACAAAAGAATTCTCCATTAAAGTGCTATCGCCACCAACATCTGAATTATTAAAAAAAGAATTAGGCATAGAAAAAGCATCTGGAGAGAGATTTAAAACAAAAGTAGGTAATCTAGCAATTGAACAAGTTATTTCAGTATCAAAAACAAAACATCAAAACATGCTAGCAAGAGACTTTATATCAGCATTAAAATCAGTTATTGGCACATGTATAAGCATGGGCATATTAATTGAAAGTAAGGACCCAAAAGATTTTTTAGAGGAGATTAAGCAAGGAGCATACAAGGAAGAAATAGAACAGCAAAAAACCCAGCCAGATGCAGAGAAAAAGAAGCAATTAGATGAATATTTTGAACAGATTAAAGAAAAGCAAGAAGTTGAAAAGAAGAAGGAAGAGGAAGAAGCTGCACAAGAAGAAGCTAAAGAAAGTGCAGAAGCAAAACCAGCTGAACAAGCAACAGAAGAAAAAAAATAATTCTTTAATGATAAGGTTTATTAATTCTTATTATCAATTCTGATAAGGGGATATGGGGTAGCCTGGTAGCCTTCGAGCTTTGGGAGCTCGCGACCCCGGTTCAAATCCGGGTATCCCCATACTTAAATTTAAAAACCCTATTTATCAGGTTATATTATTGGTTTGATAATCAATGAGGCCCTTGAAAGGAGGGTTGAACTCAAAAGTTCTGCTCTTTAAATAATAAAAACAAGATAGTAAGAGCAAAACTTTTGCCAAGCCAACCTTGGTTCCCTTAAGAAAGATGGCAGTTAAAACAAAAAAAATAAAATCAGCAGGAAGATTTAGCGCAGGCTATGGACTAGTTAGGAATAGGCTTATTACTATAGAACAAACACAAAGAAAAAAGCAAATCTGTCCAGCTTGTAAAGGCATAGCAAGAAGACAAAGCAAAGGCATATGGTTATGCAAGAAATGTGGAAGAACATTTACCTCTGGCACATATTCACTAAAAAACTAAAGACTTAAAAAACAAATATTCATAATAATAATAATAATATGGCAATTTATAAATGCTTTAAATGTGGAAAGAAGATTAAATCAGATGATTTAACAAGAAGATTTGTATGTCCAGAATGTGGCTCTAGAATATTCTACAAACCAAGAACTAAATTAAAAAATGTAAAAACAGACTAATGGCAGAAAACCCTTTTGCAAATCTTGATGAGGAAACACAAAAGCAAATACAGGAATTACAGATATTAGAACAAAACTTTCAGCATCTTTCAAGACAAAAACAAGCTTTTCAGATGGAGATGAATGAAACCAATAACTCCATAGAAGAGGTAAAGAAAGCTGAAGGAGATGTCTTCAAATTAACAGGACAAGTAATGATAAAAAAGACTAAAGAGAAATTACAAGAAGAACTTGAACATAAAAAAGAGCTTCTTAAAAAGAGATTAGACAATATTGAGAAACAAGAAAAAGATTTCTCAGAAAAAGTTAACTCTTTAAGGGATGAGATAATGAAGAAGATATCCCAACAAGATAAGCAAGAAGACAAGGAAAATAAACAATAAACTATACAAATCTTTAAATACCAGTATTTATTATTTTTAACATATGGTTTTTGACAAACTAAGGAGAAGATTTCAGAAAGAGGAAGAAGAAAGCCCTGAATTTATAGAAATTGATTTAAATGAAAAAGATTCTGGCTCTAAAGTAATTGTAAAAACATTCACATTAAAGAGTTATGATGATATTAATCCAATTCTAAATGCTTTAAGAAGTGGATATACAATAGCTGTAATTGATATTAAACAGTTAAAATCAAAAGATGCTGTTGAATTAAAGAGAGCAATCTCTAAAATTAAGAAAACAGTAGAAGCATTAGAAGGCAATATTGCTGGATTTGGTGAAAATTGTGTTATTGCTACACCTTCAAGAGTATTTGAGATTCAGAAAGGCAAACCAGAAGAACCTGGCAAAAATGTAGAGAGATATTAAAAACCCTTTTTCTTATTATTAATATGGAACCAATCTTTATAGAAGCAAGAAAACATATTAAATTAGATTATGCTAAGCTAGACAAGCTTATTCAGAAAGGCAAGACTATATCATTAGCATCAACAATACAATACTTATCTTATCTACAAGATGTTCAAAAATATCTCCAAGATAAAGGTATGAAGGTCATTTTGAAACAAGGAGCTGCATATAAAGGACACATACTTGGATGTCAAAGCCAGGCATTTGATAAACAAGCTGATATTCTCTTGCTATTAGCAGATGGTAAATTCCATGCTATGAATAATGCATTACAATTAGATAGAGAGATATATGTATTTACAGGCAAGACATTAGAAAAACTTTCCCAACAAGATATAGATAAATTAAAAAAGAAAAGACAAACAGCTATCAACAAATTTCTATCAGCAGATAACATTGGCTTATTAGTATCAATCAAACCAGGACAAAACCAAACCAAAAAAGCAGAACAAATTAAAAAACAATTACAAAAGCAAGGAAAGCAAGCATATATCTTCATAACAGATAATATTAATCTAGAAGAATTAGAAAACTTCCCACAGATACAAGCATGGGTAAACACAGCTTGTCCAGGATTAGCAACAGGCAATACAAAGATAGCTAATCTTCAAGACATTCAACAATATCTGGATAGTAAGACTGGATAATAAACAATTAGATTAATAATTAAATAACCAAGATAGCAAAACTGCTTTGCAAGATTAAGAAATTAGAGTTGGCATCAATCAGCGAAACATTTATAAAGATGTCGTAATTATGAAATTAAGACAGCAACCAAAAACAAAATGACAAATACAAAAATCACTAACAGGTTGATAGCATTAACAAGCATATTCTTAATATTCTTTATATCTATGAGTTTGGCTTCTGCAGGGGTCTTAACTCTTGAAAATACATCTACTATCCCTCCAACAATAAATCATGGTGAGAAGATAAGCATAGAGTTTAACATATCTTATACAGGTGCACAAGATAATATCACAATCTCTTGGTCAGGATTACCATCCTCTTATTGGGATTTTCCTGATGTAAATCTATTAAACCAGAACGAGTCCAGATTAGTGGAGGCTTATTTTGAGGTTCCTGAACATGAGGCACCACAAATTATTAATGCGAAGATAGAAGTGGATGGCACTTCTTCCTCACATGATGAAGTAGGCTTTGATATAGAAATCAATGAAGACACATCATTTACACTCTCACAATCAGGATTATCAAAAACATCAAATGGAACACTAATAATTGAAAATACAGGAAATGTTAGGTTGGAAGACATAGAATTAACAACAAAAGAAGATGCTGATTTTGAAGTAGAGTTTAATGATACAGACTTCGATATTGTTGCAGGAGATAAAAGAAAAGTAGAAATCTCCTCACCAGATGCAAAAAACCTGAAATTAGGAGATGATAACAAGATAACAGTAATAGCAAAACCAAAAGATGTAGATGCAGAAACCCTAGAAGTGGAAGTACCAGTATCATTCTGTGAAGCAGGAGAACAAGGCAATCTAGAAATAGAGGATTTTGACATAGATAATCTCGGTGATGGAAAAGATGATGAATGGTATCCATTAGATGAGATAGAAATAGAAGTAGAAGTTGAAAATATAGGAGATGATGAAATAGATGATGTGATAGTAGAGATTATGATTTTAGATTCTAATGGAAAGGATGTAACAAAAGATTTTGATTTAGATGATGAAGAGATTGATTTAGGAGATATAGATGATGGAGATGAAGAATTAGCAGTATTTAAAATTAAAGAATTACCAGCAGATTTAGATGATGGTAATTATGATATTTATGTAAAAGCATATGCAGAAGGCAAAGAAGATGAGCATTGTGTAGATACATCAAGTGATTTAAGTGAAACACAATATCATGAGATATCTATAGAAAGAGAAGAAGATGAAGCAGTTATTGCAAAAGATTATCCATATACATTAACAGGAAAACCAGGAGACAGCTTTCAAATAACATTTGATGTATATAATATAGGTGAAGAAGAAGAGGAAGAAGTACTTGTTCAATTATTTAATAATGATTTAGATATTGATTTAGTAAGATACATACGTAGATTAGATAGAGGTGATAGAGAAGAAGTAACTTTTAATATGGAAATCCCAGATAATGCAGAAGCAGGTAGTTATTATCTAGACATCTTCACATATTTTGATTATGATGAAGATGATGTTTTAAACCCAACATCATATGATAAAAATTCATTAGATGATTTAGAGGAGAGATATATAATTAGATTAGAAGTAGAAGAAGAACCATTAATAGAACCATCAATCTCAGCTAAACTAATATCAGAAGCAATAGTTAATGAACAATTAGATGTGGAAGTATCAATAACAAATCATAATGAAGAAGATACATTTACAATAACACCTACTGGATATGAAGCTTGGGCTACTTTAGAAGATGCTCCAGAATCATTAACAATTCAGGAAGATGAAACAAGAAAAACAACAATCAGCTTCTTACCATCTCAATCAGGACAACAAACATTTACATTGGAAATAGACTGGCAAGGAGAAACAATAGAACAAGAAATACAAGTTAATATTAAAGAACCATCAGGA
>JBNGDY010000003.1:13082-19113 GCA_049975665.1 Candidatus Nanoarchaeia archaeon
AACATACAAACATATTTAATAGCAGGCATCTTCTTATTACTATTAATAATAATAATTGTTTTAATTATTAAGCTTGCAAGCAAGCCTAAAGCATCTGCAGAGTTCTAAAATTATTTAAACCCTGTTTCTATTTAAGTATATGAATAAGAAGCTACTGATATTTATACGATATTTAATTGTCATTATTGCTGGATTAGGTAATCTAGCATTATTCTACCATATCTTCACACCTACTACATCTTATGCAGTCTCATTCTTACTCAGCTTATTTGGACAAGTAAGCTCATTCAATAAGGTTATTGTATTTAACTCTACTATTATTAGGCTCATCCCAGCATGCATAGCTGGTTCAGCTTATTATTTATTATTTTTTCTCTGCTTATCTATACCTTTAAAAATTGAAAAAAGATTAGCATTAATCACATTTTCCTTTATTATCTTATTATTCTTGAATATAATAAGGATAACCATCTTAGCATTATTAGCAGGCAGTATATATTTTCAATCACTACATTTTGCTTTCTGGTATATTATATCAACAATAATGGTATTTCTTGTTTGGATAATTTCAATAAAAATCTTTAATATAAAATCAATACCATTATATACAGATATTAAGCAATTATTTTCTAATTAAAAATACCTATAGACATACCTAAAATAATTAATCCAGCTATTATCACACCTAATGATATTGCTAAGAAACTAGTAGCTCTTTTCCATCCTAATAACCATGCAACTAATGTACCTGTCCATGCACCTGTGCCAGGCAATGGTACAGCAACTAGCAAGGTTAAAGCTAAATACCCCAGTCTACTTTTCTCAACTTTATCAGCCCTCTTCCTAGCTCTCTTCATATAATAATTCATAAAATATCTATATGCCTTTATCTTCATCAAACTATCATGTAACACATCTAATAAAAAGAATATAAAGAAGATAATAAGTATATTTAATATTAACACTAATAAGAATAATGGCAATATAGGCATTTGATGTCTGATAGCATATTCAACAATAATAGGTAAACCAGCTCTTAATTCAAATACAGGAGTGATAGTTAAGAGCAAACCTATTAAGATTTGTATCATTCATGCCTCCATAAAAATCTCTTCTAGAATAGCAGTTATAAATCTCTCTGTTGTTTCAAAATTCTTACAATCCCCAATATTAAGTTTATAACAATTATCTTCTTGTTCAATACTAGGTTGTTCAGATGTTTGTATTAATATTACTGTTTTATTTGTTGATGTGCAATTTGCAAAACTAATATTCTGTTCTTCTGCTATCTCCTTATCTGAGATAGCCCCTTGTGTTGATATGCCAATAGCTTTTGAAAGAAAGATTGTTAATACCTGATTAGAGATATATAGCTTATCACATGCTCTAGCTTCTTCTCCCAAGGAGATAATAGTAGCATTTCTTGTAAATTCCCAATTATCCACATTTACAGGAACATTATTCTTTCTAGGATCATTTCTTAATGATAATGTAAATAATTTACTAGGATTATAAAATGTAGGAAATTGAGTATGGTGCCAGTCAAATTCACCACCAGGTCTTTCCTCAATCTGCCATTCTAAACCTGCATAACTAAATGTTTTCAAGCTCTGTATATAAAACCAGCTAATTACAAAACCAGCAATTATCAAAATAAGAATTACTAATATCCAAGCTAATTGTTTATCTTCCTTAGTTTTAATCAGCTTGCCCTTCTTCTTTTTTTTACTTGTCTTTTTTGCCATTTAAATTATATCTAATAATTTATATATAAATGCATCTGTTGCCTTTATATAATTGCCTGTTATATAAACACAATTTTCATCTTTATAAACTCGTGTTTCTTCACTCTCTTTAAATATGATGAGGTTAGATGAACAATTTTTAATAGGTAAATTATCACATTCATTTAAGCAAGCTTCTTGCCATCTTAAGTAAACACCTTGTAGATTATATATGATTTCCTGACTTGCTGGATTATTATTAACAAAATATAATGGTTTATTATTATATTGTTGCAAATTAAACTGCCCGTCTATAGATACATTCTCAACTTCTTGTGGCAGATATTGGAATGCAAGCTGTTTAGATTGTAATATCCAGTATCCCCCACTTGATTTAAATTTAAAACCATTATATTCAACAATATTAGTTTCTGCATTACCAGTGCCAGATAAAATAGCATAACCTGCAGTTGACATAATTAATAATAAAACCATAACACCACCAATAAGTGTCTGTTTTTTCTTTTGCTTTCTATCTTTTTCCTCAGCTGTTTCTATCTTTCTCATCTTGCTATAAAGAAATAATAGTTTAAAAATCTTACAGATGTTTAATTAGTGTATAAATAAGTGATATGCTATTAGGAGGATATTAGCCTTACTTTAAATCTTTTCTAAACAGCTTTTTGATTACTAGTTAATCTCTTAACAATAAACTATTTATTAAACTCTGGACAGAGCAGAAGTGACAGGGCTTGTGCAAACTTCAGTTAAAGAGGATATATTTGTGGATTGCATAGGTATTTAATTAGCAAGACTTAACTCTTGCTAAATCAATTATAGATTTATATTAATCAATAATACCCTTTTCTCATTAACAACTATCTAAAATGATTTATCTTCTAGATATAAGAATTTAAATAAAAAATAATCAAGAAATTAAAATCAAAATAAAAAAAAGAAAAAAAGAAGGAAAAAATCCTTCTATTTATGCACTAATTACTTCAGCGCTTGTTGCAGATGTTCCTTTTAACTTAGTGCCAACATCTGTTGTAACAGCATTATTTGTTAAGTAAGTTACAGCATCTTCTGTGTCTGCAGCATGATAACCAGCTACTAACATAGCTACTTTATCACTATTGTATGGGTTCTCAAAAGACTGTATTAAGAACTCACCAGCTGCAATATCTGTTTTATCTGTGAAATCAGATTCACAATAGCTGCCACCTAATAACTCTGCTGCTACGCTGTTGATACAGCTTCCTCCAACAACAATTAAGTTCTTGGCTTTTTCAGCACTAGTTAATTCATCATCAGCGACAATTACAGTACCAAGCTCTGTTGATGGTGTTGTTGTTCCTCCATCAGATGTGATTTCAGCACTTTCTTCAGCAACAAATACATTACCATAAGATTCCTCTCCATGGTATGTAAGTTCCGCTTCTTGTTGATTGCCACTCTTGTCCCAAAGTATCTTTGTTGCAAGAGCTGAATAAACATGGCTCTCAAAAAGGTCTGAACTACCTTGTTCTTCAAAACCATCACCACCACCATAAATTTCCTTTACAGATACCTGGCTGTCAGTAGCATACCATCCAAGAGTTAAATTGATAGAGTTTCCTCCAGCAATTGTTCCTGTCTTACTCTCTTCCCAGAAAGTAAGGTTGTATTCATCTGGATAGTAGGTACAGATTGCACTACTATTGTGCTGTTCATTAATCACATTTATGTTAGAGAATCCTAACTGTGCAGTATTTAAATTACCTGCAGCATCAAAACTCATATTTGAGCATGTAACATCCATACCTCCACTGCCGCTAATTTCATCTACATAGTAGGTATCATTCACCCAAGGTAAATACATTAACATACCTTCATCAGTGAAAAGTTCATTAAACTCTACATTTGTTCCTGATTGAATTACAGCTGTTTTATCAGCGTAATTAATAGCACCAAGAGTTAATACAACATTGCCTCTTGTTACAGTATCCCCTGCTTTAGCATCTGATTTAGCAGTAGTCCAAGTACCATCCTTCATGTATTCAATAGTAGTTCTATTCACACTTCCATCTCTCTTGAAGTTTCTAGCTCTCATCAAGTAGGATTCTGCATTTGTACCATCATTAAATGATGCAACAAAATAGCTGTCAGTATTTCCATCAAATGTCAAGTTCTCTCCAGGTCCAACAGTTCTCAATACCTCTGTGGCATCAACACCTGTTCCTATATAGTGAGTACCATTTCCATAGATTAAATTTATATCAACAGCACCATCTTTAAGAGGGAAATCACTTAATTTAATGTACTCATCTCCTCCAGCTATAACAGAGATAACTTCTTGCTTAGGATAAGTCATACCACCCCAAGTAAGCTTTATTGTGCCAAATCCAGGCATTACTGGTTC
Organism: Candidatus Nanoarchaeia archaeon; assembly: GCA_049975665.1. Lineage (GTDB taxonomy): Archaea > Nanobdellota > Nanobdellia > Pacearchaeales > GW2011-AR1 > JBNGDY01. The sequence goes on from JBNGDY010000003.1 coordinate 17,208, forward strand.
AGAATCTGGAGCAATAAATAAATCTCCGTCTGCTTTCCATTCAAGTACAATACTTGATAAAGCATTACTGTTGTTCTCTATATAAGCATATAGCTCATAAACAGGGTCATCATTCATCTCTACTTCGTTAGTATTGTCTAAAACAAGTTTACCAGATCCAATACTAAATTCTACCTGTTTAATACCACCTTGGTAATCTTGTGTTGATATATCTTTAATACCAACATAAGCACCATCTGATAGTTTGTAGGTATCATCTTCTGATAAACTAGATGTTGTCTCTCCATTAACATTCAACTTAACACTATTTTGACCAATAAAAGAGATAGATACTTCATAAGAATCATCATTCACTTCTAAAGTTCTTGTTTCTCCTTCATTTAAGACTATTGAGTCAGCTGCATCAAGAAGAGTTATTGTGGTATTGTCTGAACTAACATCCAAAACATAATAATTTCTTCCCATTATTTTCATATCAGTTGTCTCTAAATCTCCAAAATCAGGTTCGTCTGTGAAATCAAGTGTATAATTTAAAACAGGTTTTCTATCTGCAATCCAAATTCCAATTGTAGGGTCATCCTTGGAATAATCTCTGTCATTAAACATCTCTAATGTCCAGTTACCTAATTCTAACTTCTGTGTATAGTCATTATCATTATTAGAATCATCTCTATACACCCCATCTGCTAATAAAGTTGGTAAGTCATCATCAGTAACTGTTCCAGAGACTATATCCTTAACAGAATCTCCTAAATGAAATCTTGTAGATGCAAGCTCGATTTTATAGGATTCACCACTAACAGTAGAACCACTTGATGAACTGCCTGTTTCTCCAGCTAATTTTCCTGCTAAATTACTTTGTACATTTAATGCAGCAATTTTATCTGCATTATTTGGTGTATCTGCACCATATACAACAGCAACATCAGCAGTGCTTCCTGATATAAAAGGACTAGCATAACTAGCTGCAGCAGCCATACCAATAGTAGAGCCTAGCATTAATGCGCTTCCTGCAATTGTCAACGCTTTTCTAAAATATTTTTTCATTATTATTAAACCTCCTTTCAGTACTACTAGATTAGCCGCCCCTGTCAGGGCCTCTCTCGAAAGAGAGTTCAGCATTTCTAATAGCCTGGCCGGAATCTTATGACTAGGGAGTATCATAAGCTAGTAATTTCTGGGATCCCTATTAATAAGTCATTACTGACTAGTCAGAGGTACATTATCTAAAGATAATGCACAACCATAATACTCTCTACACCTTTATAAAGCTTACCCTATAAAAATACTCAAAAACAACTAAAAAATACCCAATTTTAGAGGTTCATTTAAAAAGCTTTCGTTATTATCAATAAAAAATAACAAAAATAAAAGTATGAAAAAAATTCAATATCCCTCGTTTCCAATATATAGGGTAAAATAACCTACATAAATAAATCACAACCTTTATATATCTCAAAAACCTAATTTTTAAGCATGGTAAAGAAAAAAAAGATAAAAAAACGAGATTTAAATATATCTGTAAAAAAAGGAAATTTTGTAACAAAATTTATGAGCAAAAAACCTAAACAATCAGACATCTCATTATTAAGAAGCTTATTAAGTAAGGAAAAAGCACGACTCTTATATACCTTAAAAAATAAACAACCAGCATCTATTTATGCATTAGCCAGATTACTTGAAAGAGATTTTAAATCAGTAAGAGAAGACTTATTACTATTACAAGAATTTGAATTAATATCCTTTAAACAAGTAAAAAAAGGCAAGAGAAAGTCATTACAACCATATCTAATAGCAGAAAAACTAGATATATCCTTACATATCTAAACATACTCTTAATCTAACTACTATTTCCTCATTATCAGCAACAAGTCTTTCTGAACCACCTATTAAACTAGCATTACAC
>JBNGDY010000004.1:0-4686 GCA_049975665.1 Candidatus Nanoarchaeia archaeon
TAAAATAATATTCAACTTATCTGATTGATTAATAATAGTCCCACAATGTGGTTCTGTTATTTGTAAATCTAAAATATCATCATCCCTCTCTGTAACTATTAATTCATTTGATTCTAATACCTGTCCATCTAAATTAGCTACAAATTTCAATTTATCACCAACACTAGCATCTACCTGCCATATACCAATACCAGAAGATGTAAACTCATCAATTAGAACATTATCTGTAATCAATCCCCATAATTGCTCTTCCCTTTTATAAATCTCATAACTAATATTCTTATCTCCCCCACTAACATATAGCTGAACATTATCACCTAAATCTCCTTCATTAATCTTATCATTATACATATTTGCCCAATATGCTTGTTCTAATCCTTGTTTACAGCAAATCAAGATAGGATAATTACTAGATATATTAGAAACATGTGAATTAGTATCTTGGAATAATCTAACTATGCCTTCTTCATCTTCTGAACAAGATTCACCTGCAGAAGTATTAACACTCCTACATCTTAAATCCCCATAACACACATCTACATCATAATTATCAAGAGAAGGAATTTCAGCCTTGCCAGGGTTTGATTGTAAACCCAATACCTTATTATCTGGTATATCTCCATCTCCCACACATTTATGAGGATTATCTCCTTGGTATGTAGAACCAAATATCTCATCATAACAAATATCATAATTATAATTTGTATAATCCCATAAACCTGCTAAGGATTCTAATGGTTGGGAAAGTTTTAGAATGGTTTGATTTGGAGATGAACAAGCTATATCATCACAACCCTCATCTACCTCTCCATCACAATTATTATCTATACCATCACATAATTCTTCTGCACCAGGGTAAACATCTGGATTACTATCATTACAATCCTGTTCTATATGTATAGGATATCTATCTTCCCAATTATGCCCATCATACTCAATAGGTTGAACATATCTATCATCTACTTTATAAAAACCATCTCCATCTTTATCCTGCTCTATAGGCTCACACACTTGACTTGAATCATGTGTCCAATCATTACCTGTAAACTTAAAAACAGCATATCCATATTTACAAAAACAACCCCTATCATCACCATCAAATGCTTTAGTTTCATATCTCTCTGGATTGATACTATAATCATCTACTAAATTCTCACAACCACCCTTCCAATTAACACCTAACTTCATAGCAATATCTTCCTCAACATAATTACTCCATCTATGTACCTCTCTACAATCTAATGATCTCCCATCATTAGTAACATAACTTATAGGATCTTCATTCTGATTACAATCAGCACTAACCACTCCTAAAACAAAACATAAAACTAAAATCACCATCAATCTTTTCATAAATCTAGCAAGGAGAAGATGTTTATAAAGATTATTATAATGTCTAAAACACAAGATTAAAGCAAGTTATAGAAAATATAGGAGACATACTTTCATAAGGTAGAGAAGAGAAAAGAGATTATAAATTTACCAATATATTATTTGTTAATTATATTTAACATATTATATTAATCTATGTTAAGTATATTATTCAAGCCCCTCCATCCTTCCAACCTTCCATCTACTCCCTAACACAATCATCTCTTAACAAAAACCAAAATCAAAAAAGCCCATCACTCCAAAACTCAAATTAACTTCAGTATTTAATAAATCTAAAATTGTTAACACCACATTTAGAGACTATCTTATACATCCTAATCCATCATTTACAAAACATCATAACAAATAATTTATACCTACTAACCCTTCACAACAGCTAATGGCTTTAATCTCACAACTAATTGTGCTAATCCAAGCTTATCAGAAACCTTAACAACCTCATCTACATCCTTATAAGCATATGAAGCTTCTTCTGCTAATCCTTTTGTACTACCAGATTCAACATCTATACCCCTATCTTCCAACTCTTTCTTAACCTGCTCACCTGATTGCTGTTTCATTGCCTTTTTTCTAGACATCACCCTACCAGCCCCATGTGCTGTTGAACCAAAGCTTATATCCGTTGCCTTCTCCTTGCCAACTAATACATAAGAAGATGTACCCATTGAACCAGGAATAAGAACAGGCTGTGAAGGAAACGCTCGTGTAGCTCCTTTTCTTGTCACTAATATCTTCTTCTTTTCCCCATCTACTAAATGCTCTTCTATCTTAGCAATATTATGGCAAACCTCATAAACAACATCTATCTTAATATCTGGAAAATAATGTTTTAAATTCTCTCTGACTCTATGTGTTATCACCTGCTTATTTGCAAATGCAAAATTAGCAGCACAATTCATAGCAGAAAAATACTGCTTACCTAAATCAGAATGTATGTGAGCATTAACCAAATCCCTGTCAAATTCAGGCCATTTATACTTCTCTCCCATTAATCTAATATAATCACTTGCAACCTGATGTCCTAATCCTCTAGAACCACAATGAATCATTATCATAATCTGGCCTTTTTCTAAACCCCATTGCTCTGCCTGGTTTTTATCAAACACCTCATCAACTTCTTGCAATTCTAAGAAATGATTACCAGCACCTAATGTACCTAACTGTCCTATACCCCTCTTCTTTGCCCTGTCTGAAACATCTTTAGGATTCCCATCTAACCTACCTCCATCTTCTAAATGTTGCAAGTCTTCTTTATCCCCAAACTTTTCAACCACCCATTCTGCTCCTCTTTTCAATACCTCATCTAATTCTTGATAAGAAATCTGGAAATTACTTCCTCTTCCAACACCAGAAGGCACAGCCCTGGATAAACTATGTATAATCTCTTTCTTATGCTTCAAATCTGATAATGTTAAATTAGTCTTCAATAATCTAACAGAACAATCAATATCAAATCCCACACCACCAGGAGAAATCACACCCTTATCTAAATCAAAACCAGCTACACCCCCTATTGGATAACCATATCCTTGGTGAGCATCTGGAAGAGCAATAGAATATTTTAAAATCCCAGGTAATTTAGCAACATTCATAACTTGTTGCAATGTCTTATCCTGCTTCATATCTGCAAGAAGTTTCTCACTTGCAAAAATCCTGGCAGGCACATTCATCTTTCCTTCTTTCTCAATCTGCCATTCATAATCTGATATTTTCTTAATTTTCATAATTTAACAAAGCAATTACTCTTTTTATGTTTTTTTAATCAACTTTCCTAGTCTAATTAATTCATCTTCTTCATCTTTAGGATTGCTATGTAGGGCATAACATCTTCCAATTATATTCAAACCAAGAATCTCACAAAAATCCTTCATTGTTTTTATGCAAGCTAGCACAGATTTTCTTTCTTCATTATGCCATTTACACTTTCCTTCTTTATCAAACTCCAAATCCTCTTTAAAATTTCCAACTGAAAGAAGAATTATTTTTTTACTTTTAAGTTTTTTAAAAAAATAAAAAGGGATACACCTGTCCATAAAATTTTTCATTAACCCTGATACATTATTAAAATAAGTAGGACTACCAAGGATTATTATATCTGCATTAATTAATTTATTATAAATCTCCTTCATATCATCTTCAATAACACACTTAAAATTTTTCCTACAAAGTCCACAACCACTACAATTAAAAATCTTTAAATCTCTAAGAAAGATAATTTCTCCATTTATCCCCGAACTCTCAATTACTTTTTTAATCATATAGTCAGTATTTTTATGCCGTGGGCTACCTGAAACTGCTAAGATTTTCATAATAACCTAAATCAAAACCATTATTTAAATTTACTCTAAATCCTTATTAAATGAGGGGTATAATTAACATGTGCAACACTCCTACCATCTAAGCTCTCTCCAGTATATAATTCATGCATATAATTCTCTCCTTGTTCATGATTAAGTAATAACCTGCCTTTTATCCTATTTCTTACCATTCTCCTAAATGCTTCTTCACTTAAAACAATCTTATCATCCCTGCTTCTAAAAGCAGATTTCCTTGCTCTTAATATCCCAATACCAATCTCATCAATAGAAAATCCACAAGCCATCATACATCTAACACAACCTGACATCTCCATTTTTCATCTTCTTGCTTCACAAACATATCATGATATGTAACTGCCTTAACATCATTTGTAAATTTATAATGCTTAGCTTTATCACCTAATATCACTGCTTCTAATTTATAATTCTCCTTATCTATTTTTATATCCTTAATTTGAGCTAATAAAAAATCCTCTGCATCTAGTAAATAAAGAAACTCTTCTAAAAAATTCCTTAACAAACTTTCCAAATCCTTGCCCTCAACAGATATGCTCTTTTCCTCTTGTTCTAACACCTTTATATCTCCCGCAATAGTCTCTTTTAATGCTGAACAAGCTGAGATAAAGGCTTCTTCTAATGTATTGCCCTCTGCTATAAACTTGACATCAGCTGTATGTTCTAAAAACTTATACATATAAAATATAAGAAAAATTAGTTTAAATAACTATTCTCGCAATAATAATATAATAAGCAAGCCCAATAATATTATGCATAATATAAAGAATAAATTAAACCAGAACCAATTCTCTTCTCCATCTTGTAAAGGCTCATTTAGCTCAATACTTGTATTAATCATTTGCACACCATTGCCATCTCTTTGAGGAATTAAATATGTTGCTTTATCATACTCTTTCTCTTTCCTCCTGCCAGCTCTGTCATCATCTCCATTATCATCATCTCCATTATCATCATCTCC
>JBNGDY010000004.1:4786-9886 GCA_049975665.1 Candidatus Nanoarchaeia archaeon
TCCTGCCAGCTCTGTCATCATCTCCATTATCATCATCTCCATTATCATCATCTCCTATACAAACACCATTTGAACAATTATAACCTGATGAGCAAGTACCACAATCTAATGTACCTCCACAACCATCACTCCAAGTACCACATTCTTTTTCTAATGATGAGCATGTCTCTGGAGTACAAATTGGAACACATGCTCCATCCTGACATTCTTGCTCCTCACAACACTCCTTTTTTAAACGTTCTTCTATTGTACAATTTTCGTACTGATATTCTTGATAAACATCTCCATTCTTACAAAAAAGGTCTCCTATATAACCTTGTTCACAAGAATGGCCTTTATCTTCTTGTTCATCTCCAAATACCTCTATCTCAGATATCTTTAAGCTAACACTACTAGTATGCCCTCTTACCCTTCCATATAAATAAACCTTAACAGCTTCTACATTCTCCCATTCTCCTGTTATATTTAACCATATTTCCTCTGGCGGCCAATAACCCCAATCCATTATATCATTATCAACCTCGCCCCAATGCTTATCTAATTCATGCCACTCACCATCTTGTTTTATAGAAATATTAGCATAACCACCCCACCTACTAGATGTACCTCCCCATTTCAAATCTACTAAAGCTTTAATCTCATCCACACTAATAGGATTATCAAAATCTAATCTTCCAACAATATATGCACTGCATCCATCTCCAAAACAACAAGACCTATAAGCAGTATCATAATCACCATCATTCACATCTCCAACATTCCCGCAAGTTAATAACCCTTCATCATCCCTACAATAAGGACAATAATTATTCTTAGGACAATTATCATAACATAAACCTTCTCCTGTCAGATCTGCTTGAGAAGCAAGATTCTCAGCACTAACCACACTAAATAATATAACACTAAGTAATAAAATTCCAAAAACCTTCATAATCTTATCCATACTTTTATCCATACTTACCATCTTAATATCAGAACTCTTTTTCCTTTTCAGGTAATAAAAATAATATAAAGAGATTTATAAATCTTTCTAATGTTGTAATTTTAAAGTTATAACTACTTAAGAACCTTTCCAGTTTCCAAATACCATAAATATAAATCTAATCGTGCTAAATCTAATCCTGCCTTCTCAGCAAGCTTTTCCAGCAAACCCTCTATCTCTAAATATCTCTTCTTATTCAACTTCCTACCAGCAATCAAACCCCCTCTCTCCAGTAAATCTAAAATATGAAAATCAATAATTGCCACATCCTTATAACCAATATTTCTTAAAAAATGGCTAGCTTCTTTCATACCCAAACCTTTAACAGCAAGCAATTGCTCTCTTGCTTGCTTACCATTTTTATCTAAATTTAGCTTGCATTGTCTTGCTTCAACAATATATGCAGCCCTATTAGGAAATCTATAACCTACTGCTTTCAATCTCTTATATAATGCATTCTCATCTAATTTAGAAAAATCCCTTTCAAGCTTGTTCTGCAATCTAATGCACTTCTCTGCATCAAAATTAGCAGTCATTAAACAAAAACATAATTCAGAAAACATCTTATCCTTTTCTATATGCTCAAACTCCTTTATACGCTTCTCTACATTAGCTCTTACATGCCTATCTAAGCTATTAATCTTATTTACTAATTCTTGCATACCCATTTTAAAGAATTATTCAAGCTCTTCTTCTACTTCTTTTTTCCCAGCTGCTAACTCTTCTACCTGTTCTTTATCTATCCCCTCTAACAATGTTAAAAACTCTCCCACATGTGTCTTCTCTTCCTTAGCCACATCAAGCAAGATTTTCTTTATATCCTCACTTTGAGCCATAGCTGCTAATTGCTCATACAAGGAAACAGCATCTAGCTCTGCGATCATCCCTGCTCTTAGTATCTCTCTATCAATATTCTCCTTACCCACCTTGTCTAAATTCTTTGGTATATCAGATAACATATCCTAATAAAGAAGAAAGGTTTTTTATATGTTTCTCTATTACTAATCATATGAAAAAACAAGAAAAGAGAAACAAAATTCCTCAAGACATTATAGGAGACATAGCCATACTAAAATTTCCATCTAAATATACATGGTTAAGAAAGAAATTATTAGCAAGAAGATTTCTAAAAACACATCCAAATATTAACACCATATTAGAAAAAACAGATAAAATCAAAGGTAGATTAAGAAAAGCAGAAACAAAATTCCTAGCAGGTGAAAAAAAGCAAGAAACAATACATATAGAATCAGGATGTAAATTCAAGCTCAATATCCAGCAAGCTTATTTCTCACCTCGCTTATCAGCACATCGACAAGAAACATGTAAGGAAATAGCAAAACAAGTCCCTCAAAATAAAAAAACAAACATACTAATAATGTTTTCAGGCATAGCACCCTGGCCTATTATTCTCGCCAGCATCTTAAAAAAAGAATATCCTAACAAGAAAGTAATAATCTATGCTAATGAAATCAATCAACAAGCTAATAAATATGCAAAAGAAAATATCAAGCTAAATAAACTAGATAACTACATCAGACTAATAAAGGGTGATGCAAAAAAACTACCTGAAAAATTAAATAAAAAATTTAACATTATAATCATGCCACGTCCTAATTTAAAAGAAACATTTCTAAAAACAGCTAAAAAATTATCAAAAAAAGGAACAATAATCTACTATCATGGTTTTGGAAAGAAAGAAGATGTAGGAAGAGAGATTAAACAAGAAATATCAAAATCAAAAATTAAAATTAAAAAAGCAGGAGAAATAGCACCATACAAATTTAGATGGCTAGCTAAATTTAAGATATGAAAAAAACAACAATCAAACAAGATAAAGAAGAACCTCATGAAGAAGAATCACTAAGTAATGAAGAAATTAGGGATATAAAAATAGCATTAGAAAATGTTAAAAAAGGAAAATTAAAACCTATTGAACAGGTTATAAAAGAGCTTAAAGCAATACTGCATTAAACCACCTTATTAAAACAAAATCAAAAAATCCCTTAAAAAATATCTATAATTAATCCTTCTCAACCCTTACAGCAGTAGGAGCCTCACCACCATGCCATGTAAATCTTGGTCTAATCCTGCAAGAATAAATCCTCTCTGAATTATCATCTAAAATAATAGCAGAACCCTTTTCTCTTGGCAAATCATTCATCTTCTTCTTAACATCCTCATATAAGTAAGACTGCATAATCCAGTTTAATGCATCCACATCTGGCTTAGCAGTAACCCTGTGTGAGAGCACAATATCTGATTGTGTTAAAGCATCCACATGTATCTTACCAGGTTGTTGTGTTGCTAATACCATAGAAATACCAGGTTGCCTACCTTCTCTTAATAACTGGATAAGTGCATTTGAAGCAGGTGTACTGCCATCTCTTGGCAAAAATTCATGTGCCTCATCTATAAAAATCCATACTAATGGCATTTCTCTTTTTGGAGCATAAAACGAACTTAAACTATGCTGAACTGATTGTATTTCTTCATATTTCCTAGCAGCCATTCTATTCATAAATAACCTACTACACACTAATCCAATAATCAAAGCCCTAATATTAAAACCTGCTGAACTAGTATACATAGATAAATCAATTATTGATGTCTTACCAGCTTCTATTAATTGATTAATATCCATGCCTTTTTCTTCATCAAAAACACCCCAGCCCTCAGCAGCATTAAATAATGCTATTGCAGCCTTACCTGCTTCTTGCTTACTTAATGCCTGTCTAATATCATCAAACCCATACTCCTTGCCAGATAGTTTAAATATAACATTTTCTATAGCAACAGCTACTTGTTCTGTATAATCTAAATCAAATAAATTAATCCAATCCTCTACTGTTAATTCAGAAATCTTAATAGCAAATTCCTCATCTACATCTATTCCCTTATCCCTATATGCTTGAAAATGTCCATAAGGTGCAAATACCTTAACAGGCACATTTTGTTCTTGTAAACCCCATTCAGCTAATAACTCTTTATCCCTATCATTCTTATTCTTCATAGTCCAGAAGATGCCCATAGTATCAAATATTAATGGTGCTATATTCTTACTTGTGGCTTCTGGTAAACTAGCTAAAGATTCTGCTATTACCCCTAAGCTGTACGACTTGCCCGAACCTCTCTTCCCAGCAACTAGAATAACATGACTTCTTGCTACATCTAAATAAATAGGATTACTCAATGAGGTATATTGCCCCATCTTAACATAACTCTTACCAATATAAGCCAGTCCCTGCTTGCCAAACCTCTCTTTATCAGCTTCATCCCTCCCAATTATCACATCATATGGCATTTTATATATCTCCTAAAATGACATGCTTGAAATCTTAATTTCATTGTATGGCATTTTATCTCCTAACTTTTTATTTATGCCTATCCATTATCTTAAAAGTGGAAATGGCATTAGGCATTTTCTACCTATCTATAAACCTCTTTATCTATTATAGAACTATGGGTTTTTAATATTTCTTCTTTCTTCTAACCAGCTTGCCAATCCATATCAGCCATATTAAGAAACCAGCAACAACCCCCCCAAACCCACCTGTCGCGCCTTCGGCGCTCACAACCACCCCACTCGTCCCTCCTTTCAGTCGCTCTCATTCCCCTCCAAACATCACAACAACCCATCTCCAACTAACCAGCTTCCCATACAAACAACTTAACCCTTCTTGGCTCATAAATAGCTGTCTCATTAGTAATCAAACTAGACAAAATAATATCTTCTACATAAACATCCTTACCAACATACTCATCCATATTACATGGCACTAATCTCCCTGAATCATCTGTAATTGCACAAACTAAAATAGAAAAATCATAAGCATCAATAATCTGGCTTCTCACATAATCTCTTAATAAACTATCATTCTTATAATTTTCATCTAAACCAGCTTTTAACACAGATTCCCTCATACCAGCATCCCTAGAAATATCAAATAAAACATCTCTCTCTATACTATACATATAATCAGATATATCCTCTTTCTCCATATCCCTTGAATAAGTCACTAATGCAACACCTGCTATCAGCAAAATAGCTAAACTTGCCTCAACAATCCTAATCCATCCTCTTTTTCCTTTCATCATCATCTTAATAATTACCAAAT
>JBNGDY010000004.1:9896-18853 GCA_049975665.1 Candidatus Nanoarchaeia archaeon
TGTTATCTTCTTACTCTCAACCTCTCCATTTGTCATTAATACATCCTCAATATAGCTTCTTGCAAACACCTCCACATTCTCAGGCACATTTCCTTCCATCTCTACAACCCCTGAAATAGCAAAATCAAAATTAACAGGCACTTTCAAATCCTTTTTCAAACCCTCATAATCTGCTTCATACTTATCTGCCAGCTTCTCTATCTTCTTCATAGATAATAACTGCCTATCATAAACATCTCCCATATTATACTTAACTAAATTACCTCCAAAAAAAGTATTATTAAAATCAGGAGATATATAAACATAATAAGAACCACCTAAACCATCTACTGATAAACTAAATATATCATCTTGTACCTGCTTCAAACCAGCATCTACCTGATTGCCATTAATATCCTTAACCAAAACTCCTGCATTCTGAAAATCAATACTACTAATCCTATTATCTAATAATATGGAAAAATTTCCTTTACTCTCAACCCTTACAAAAAAACTAGCTAATTCAGTACTAACCTCCTGCTTAAAACTATCTCTTAATCCATCATGAACAGATTTAGACAAACTAACATCTGAAGTAGGCTGTAAATAAATAAATAAGAAAAATAAGAAACTGAAAAATAAGATAAACGATATAATCATTTCCAAATGTGATGAACCTCTTTTCATATCTTAGAAAAGAAAATTCTATTTATATAATTATCCCAAGAACAACCTTGCTCCTGTTGTGATAAGTAAGGTTAATGCAACAAGTATAAATGAGTGTTTAAGCCCACTTAACAAAGAACCCTCTGATATCTTACCTATAACCAAACCAGCAAAAAATCCCTGAATAAGAATCATAATCAATAAAGGCACTGAAAATGTATTTGGATCAACCTTTCTCGGCTGAATATTCATATTGCCAAACTCTCCTTCTGATGTAGAAATCTCAGCAGTCATAGGCAAAATCTTAAATTCTAAAACAAGCATAATCACAATAAACACAAGGAAAATAATATAACCCTGAACAACAAGATTATAAACAGCTGATTTTCTCTCCTTTCTCAATTCATCTACCTGACTTACAGATGAAGATACAGCATCCAAAACCTCTCCTATACTACCGCCAGCTCTTTCTGCTTCTGATATCAATGTAACTGCTCTTCCAATAGTCTGGCTCTTAGTATCTTTTGCAAATGTGGAAAGAGCAGCAGTTAATGGCCTACCCATAGAAATCTGATTAGCAAGTTTCTTAACATGTTCACTCAAAGCACCATAATCTCTATTCCTAACATTTAAAATGCTTTTACTAACAGGAGTACCAGACTTAACACTCTCTACTAAATCCTGTATAAATTCTAAAAATTTCTCCTCTTTATCCTTCTGCTTACCTTGTTTTAATATAAAGCTAATCATAAAGGGTAATGCGCCAATAACAAGAGCAATAGCTATTAAGAAAAAGAAAAGCTTATCTCCTCTAAAAAATATTAAACCACCACCTATGATAAGAACTGCTGCAATCACTCCTATTAAATTTTTCTTATCAAATTTCATCATATTCCAGGTTGTTTTAAATGTAAAATAAATAAAAAGATAATATTAATTAATACAACTGCCCCCACACTTATAAATAATAAAACAGGCAATGTTAGAGAAGCTATCTGTAATCCAGACACATTCATAACAATAAACATCATCATTAACACTAATGGAGCTGCAATTAACACAGAAATATAAATATCCATAAATGTACCTGCTACAGATGAATACCTCTGCCTTTCTAATCTATAATCATTTAAATATGTCCTGGATTTCTCTTGCAAATACTCTTTTAAACCACCACCTGAACTAATATTTGTAGCTAAACCATTTAATAATTCTGATAATTTATTACTCGATGTGTTGCTAGCTACATTCCTTAATGAAGTAACTAAATCATAGCCATATAAATCTAATTGAGCAAGAATCTTCTTCATCTCCTTGCCCACATTAGGATATTCCTTAGAATTAGCAATAATCCTGAAAATCTTACTACCCTCTATATTTGCACCTGCAATAGCTGCCATATGAATAGTAACAAAAGGTAGCTCTTGTGATATCTTCTTCTTAGCAGCACTTCGTTCAGAAGCAGGATAAAGATAAAAACCAACTAACACCAACAAGGGTAATAAAAATACAACCCACACATATCTAATAAAACTAATATCAAATATAAGAAATATAAAAAAACCTATCAAACCCAATATAAACATACATAATGAAGAAAACAAACCCAAGGAGATATATGTATTAACTAATAATGCAATATTAGCCTTTCTCAAATCCTCTTTCAGACTAGAAAATCTTGGGGCTAACTTTCTAGAAACATTAAAAAATAATTTATTAGCAAATCTGATAAACAAATTAGCCTTGTTTTGTTGATTTGTCACCTCTCCGAGATACTTGCCCCCATCTTTCTTATTAATAGTAACATTATTTATAGATTCAAAACCCTTCTGCTTTTGTTCTGATAATGCCTTATAAGGCTTAATAGTTTTTAATAATCCTGGGACAGCATCATTTAGCATCTTCATCTGTCTTAATAATGATTTAATCTGTGGGAGATATTTCTCTCTAGAAGCTGGATTATCTTCAATACTTGAATAAATCTTCTGCAGTTGAGAAACAATCTCTTTTTCCTGCTTTAAATTATTTTTAAGTTCCTTTAACATCTTGCCTCTTTTTACCCATTAATATAGCATCAATCTGCTCATAGAGATGAAAAATCATATTCTTAATATTTTCCACTTTTGCTTTATCCCCCTTATTCCTTGCATTTTCTAATCTATCTACATGTTCATCCATGCTCTCTACTAATTGACTTAAAAAATAAACATCTGCCATGACTTTATATAAAAAAAGAGATTTATTAATTTTTACATCAATCCAAATTTCTTTAAAACCACTTCTGGATGCCTGTAATACTCATTAACAACCCTCTGAACATCATCAAAACCCTTAACACCTTGTTTAAATAATTGATATATCAACTTGCTTCTATTCTCAAACTCTTTTTCCAAATCTTCTAATGAAATACCATATCTATTAGCTATCTTCTGAAATACACTCTTGTCTTTCTTAAAATAGAATTTATCTTCTGAAGGATTCCAGACAAAAGGTGTATTTGTCTCTGCTTCTCCATCAGACTTAACATTAACTATCTCAACAACCTCTCTTAATCTTCTTGATTCCTGCTTCTTAACAATAGCATGAGTCATAATAGCAACTGCATCTAAACTATTCACTAATGCTGGGTTAAGATTAATAGGAGGTGTCTCTAATCTATTAATAACTGTATCAACAGAATCTGCATGTATTGTTGATATAGATGCATGTCCAGAAGCCATACCCTGAAAGAGCACATAAGCCTCCTTACCCCTTACCTCACCCACAATAACATAATCAGGATTCTGCCTAAAGGAAGACCTTAATAAAGCATACATATCTACTTCTCCTGAACCTGATACACCTGAACGAACAACACTTGGAAGCCAGTTTTCCCTCGGCAAGTTAATTTCTCTCGTGTTGTGCACGAAAATATTATTACATAAAAACTTTTCATAACCAGGAATACTTAAATCAAATACCTCTATCTCATCTGAACTTATTTTCCTCACCTCCTTAACTCTATCCCAATACACATCATTATGACTTAAATCATTAAATACACTCCCACAAGGTGCAATCTTTTTCAGATATTTTCTCCCTATCCTCTGCTTGCCTGAATAATAATTGTGCTGTAATTTCTCTAAAGATATTTGTCTGAGTTTATTCATGCTATCCTCAGTTAATGGAACAACATCTGAATGTGTATGGTGTGTTTTTTTATTTAATAGAGCTAATTTATTATTTTTTCTGTCTTGCAAAAAACCTATCTCTTTAAATCTCTCTATATATTCATTATCAGAGATAGAAAGATTAATGCACTTATCTTTTCTATAAAAATTATTAATCCTCGTTATGATATTCAATCTTAATAATAATGTCTGCATATCTTGTAAAAGTTCATAACTTTGAGAAGCACAACTAATCTCTGATTTCTTTACACCCCCATCTGCAGAAAAATAACCCCTTATAAAATCTCTTATCTGCCTATTAGATAAGTTTAAAATAAAATCCGGGATGGTTTTACTAATAGAATGCCCATCTAATTTTAACACATATTTCATAAATTTATAAAAAATACTGTTATGAATTCTTATTGATGTCTCATTATCATTCATAAGCGAATAATCTGAATTAAGATATTGTGCTATAGACTTAACAACATCTCTACATTCAATATCATTATTAGAAACAATCACAGCATTTTTATTATAGTTATCATAACTCCCATCTCCTAACCACAACCCACAAAACTCCAAAAATTTCTTAGTAATACTAAATAAAACTGGGATACTTGCCTTATTCTTGCTCTTAATACAAAGTGCTTTCAGTTCATTAAATGTAAAATCAACATCTAAATCTAGAAGTGTTTTGATTTTTATTATGTTATGTTTCTTCCACCATCTATATCTCTCTTTTTCCACATTTAACTCATCTAATTTATACTTCTCAAAAACCTTTTTAATTGGTTCTCCGCATAAAAAATCATCTGCAAATAAATTTAAATGATTCATTAAATTAATCTCATTAACCTCCTCTCCATAAATAGGCAATTTTCTTGGTACTGCAATGAAACTCTTGCCTGATTCTAAGGCTGTGGGTTTTATCTCCTCTAACCCCTCATCTCCCAAGGTAAAAAGAGAATGATCTTTTGTTACCTTTATCTTCCTGCCTGTTCCAGTAATCACTTCATAAATATCTTTCTTAACCTTATGTTTGATATAATTAGATGGTTTTATAAAAACTATCTTGCCACTCTCATCAACACTCATTACTTCTGCATCTATCTTATTATCAACAAATTCTTTTATTGTTATTTGCCTGATATTGCTTCCTTGTTTAATTATAATCTTGCTGTCTCCTGTCACACTGTCTTCAATTGAAACAACTCTTGATTCAGGTGGGATAAAAAATGCAATAGCATTTAACAAAGTAGTTTTACCTGATGCTGTACCTCCTGTTATGAGAATATTAGATTTATACTGCAATAATAACCAGAAATAAGCTAACATCTCTGGAGAGAGTGTATGTAAACCTAATAAATGAATAGGTGTCCAGGGCACCTTAGTAAATTTCCTTATAGTAAATGTAGGACCCTTACTCGTAACATCCTTAGTATAAGTAGCATTAATCCTAGAACCATCTGGCAAAGATGCATCTAATAGAGGAGATGCATAAGAAATATGTTTCCCAGATTTTTGCGCAAGCTTTTCAACAAAATTAGCTAATTTATCCACATCATCATATCTTATATTTGTCCTCATATTCCTAAACACTCTATGAACAATATAAACAGGCTGATTAACACCATTACACTCAATATCCTCTATAAAATAATCATGCATTAATGGCTCTATCTCATTTAAACCAATAAAATCCCTATATAAATAATAAAAAATCTTTTCATAGGTGTCTTCCTTAACTTTCAAACCTAATTCAGATATAAGCCTTCTTGCTGTCTTATCAATATAATCTGTCAAACCCTCTTCAGTATTATTCTCTACAACACTTACATTAATCATCTCTGACATTGCCTCTTCTAACTCTTGTAACTGCTTTTTCTCTTGCTCATCAAGCAGAGGCTCTTCTAAATCATAAACTAATTCTCCTGCTTGTTCATCCCAGTATATATGCACAGAAGCAAAAGGAGATATTAACATATATCTTAAATCTATCTTTGTTTTATCATCTTGCTTTCTTAAAGAAGGTATGTTAGGATTAGTATTAATTATCATTTTTATCACTCACTTATGTCAATGATAAGATTCCCATTATTACTGCCTTTATTTTTAATATAAAATGTATAGGGGGATGGAGCAGCTTCAAACTCCTTAATCCCTATTGTTTGGTTATTATATCTTAAATCAACAGGATAGTTTATACTTAATGTAACCTTCCACGGGCTTGCTTCTTCTGTTAATATATTCATTTTACCTGACTCTACTACAATATCTGGCTCACTATACTTATAATCCGACTCTAGTATCCAAAAGAGAGAATTATTCTCAGAATCAATCACAAACTTGCCATTAGATATTTTCATATCTATCTTTCGCTGATTACCTGTTGCTCTCTGCACCTCATATATCTTATTATCAATCTTATTCATACTCTCAATACTCTGCTCTATTAACATCTTATCCTTCATCTCATCTATTTTTGGTTTTGCAACAGCTAAGACAATGCCAATAATAGCTAAACCAATTAAGGTATAGAGAACTGTCTCTACCCAAACCTGGGCCTTTCTATTCCTGGCTATAAAAATTCTTCTCATTTTGCTTTTTTTAATAAATTAAATAAAAAAATAATAAATCAATAAATTTAACAACTGTTTAGTGTTGCTTCTCCAGCTTTGCCACATAAGGTTTCTGTCTGTCCTATTCTTACATACGGTGCTATCTCTACCTTGGTTGCATTAGATATGTTATTCCACTTATCATCAAATATACTCCCATTAAGGGTTATAAGCTCTTCTTCATTTGGTCCAATATGTACACCTACCTTCGCAGATTTACTATTACCTCCTATTGAAAGTGTTACCTGTATATTATCCATAGTAAAATCCTTCTCACCTCTGCCTACCTGTATCTGAACTGAACTATTACCTGATTTATTAATACAAGTATATCCACCATCTGTTAATAATGATACTTGAGAAACTGCATCTAAACACTCTTGTCCACCTTGTATATTCTCTTTTATCATTGGGATTATTGCTGCCCATATGATTGTTACTGCTGCTACTGTAATCAAAATGATAAGAACTGTTGCAACAACTGCTGATATAGCTTTCTTACTTTTCATATTTACCTCCTTTCATTTTAATTAAATTATAATACTGGAACAGGTTTTGATACACCTTGTTCTGTGCATGTATAAATTTTATTTGATTGTTTATCTTTAATACTACCTAATATAGCAGGATAAATCTTAACTGTTTCTGTATTTCTATTAATTGTAATATTCTCTGCTTTTGATTCCCCTACATCTATTGGAAATCTAAATTTATGCACTTTTGATGTGCCTCCCTCTATCTCTTTAATATCCAGACTCTTAATAGGCACATTACCTCGATTAGCTACCTCAATTGTCAAGCCAACATTAGGTTGTCTATATAAGTCAACCTCAAACTCCACATTCTTACACACCTCTTCTACAGGCTGTCCAAACTTTTCTATTTGTTCTGATATAAATCCTCTTGCCCATAAAAATACAATAGAAGCTAATACAAGCACTAATGCAATTAATAACACACTAGCAATCACTGGGGATAATGCTTTCCTCTTTTTCATAACCTTAGCAGGCATATGATATTTATAAACTTATTGACTAACATTCAGGTGTTTTTTGAGAAGATACTTGTTCACAAAATACCTTCTTACCATTTTCTAAAAAAGGCTGTACTTCTATAAGCTGAATAGTGTCTATGCCAATATCTGAATAAGAATAATTACCTTCAAACCGCTCACCTGGTTTTAGCATCTCTCCTTTTGCTTCTATAGTCTTTATACCAATCTCAGAACCTGCCCTCTCATTAATCCTTATTATAAAACCATCTACTGTAAACCTGCCTTTATTCCTAATAGTAATATTTAACATATTATCCTGACAAATATAATCTTCAATAATCAATCGTGTGCCTTCTTCACATGTTATCTCCTCACCTGGAGCTACATACCACCTCAACCAGCTATAAACAATAACAGAAAGAGAAATCGCAATACTGATTAAAACAACATAAGCTACAATCATACTCACCCCTTTTTTATTCAAGATAGACAAAGCTCTCATTACCCACCTCTTTTTCTCTTAATAAAATAACCTTCTTATGTGTTGTAAGTGGAAATTTATAAACCTCTCCTTCTATTCTAACATCTAAAGATGTATCTTCACCACTTAATAATAATTTATACTCCTCTTCTGATATATACTCTTTTTCTTCTGTCATTTTTGTATCATCACTTGTAAATGAGATGCTACTTATAGTTGTACCACTCTCAATTTTATTATCTCCTGCAGCAGCATCACTAAAACCATAATTCCTCACATTTACAATAGAACTATTACCATATAAAAAGAAATAACTAGCTTCAGGGTCTTTATCCTTTAGATCTTTAGACATCTTATCAACAAAATCTGATAAATTTACATCATCACTAAAACCAGAATAGATTTGGTAATCAACCACATTACCTGTTTCTTTTCTAACTACATGAGAATAATCATAAAAACTCTCTGGCTCCTTACTAACAATAACAGAATTAGATACAAAACCAAAACTAAGAATAACTAAGGATATAATTACAGCAGCTAATATGAAAAATTGTCCTCTTTTTTCCATATTTCTCTTATGCATTAGGTATTTATAAACTTTTATTTAAAACCAAAAAAGAGCATTTTGCTTCTACTATTCATGTTAAATATATAGGCAGGAAGATTTATGATTATGCTAGATAGGTGAGATGCAAAAGCGCAGACCACGAGCATTTTGCTTCGAACAGTAATATTGATAAGATAGGTGAGATGCAAAAGCGCAGACCAAGAAGGACAGCTTCAATCCCTTGTACAGAGGTTCCAAAACCAGCTCAATTCTGCAACCCTCCAAGCATCTAAACTATAGATTAGGGCTGCTCCAGTCAAGGCCTGACCCATTTCACTATAGCAAGATCAAGGAGGACAGAACATCAACACTAGTTAAGGAACATTTACAAGTTCATGTTACCATCCTTCCATAAGGCAGCCTAAAGCCCACTGGCAACGGCGCAGGGCTAGCACGCCAGCCTTGGTCTGCATTTCTAAAAAGTAAAAAGAGTTTATAAGAATATCTCTATCTA
>JBNGDY010000005.1:0-17581 GCA_049975665.1 Candidatus Nanoarchaeia archaeon
TGTAAGGGCTTCTTTAATTGTGTGCGAATAATTAACTCCTTTTTATCTACTTGCTTTTTCTTAATCTTGTCAATAGCCTCCTTAACAATCTTTAAAGCCTGCTTTTCATTACCTTGTTCTAAAATGCTTTTCAATACCTTATTTTGTAATTCTCTAGAAAGTTTACACCAATCTCTTCTAACTGTTTCAAAACCCCTCACTTTTAGATTAACTTCTTCATCTAATAAAGCATATTTTTTCTTAGCACCTGCTGCTGTAGTTCTCTTAGCAACAAACAATCCCCTTGTATAAAAATCCTCTAATTCTAATTCCATAATCCCTGGCAGATTATTATTAATCTCTTCTAACATCTTTAATACTGCTTGTTTAGATCTACCATTACATAAAAATGCTATTGAATCTGTGTCAGAATAAATAATCTCATAACCTCTCCTCTTAATACTATCTATTGCCTCTAATATATTTTTCTTAGCTAGAGCAGCAGTAGCAGCTGCTGCTTCCCTACAATAATACCTAGCTGCAAAAAATCCTTGATAACCATAAGCAGCATTTGTTAGTAATTTATAAGCATTACTTCTTGCCTTAGTTAATGGGTTCTTATTCTCCTTATATTCTTGCTTATACTTCTTCCTTAACTGAATGACCTCTCTCAACATAGATGGAAAAAACCCTTCCTCCTTAGAAAAGTAAACCTTCTTACCAATATCAACTTCCTGAGCATGCTTTTTATCCTCTTGTAATGTAGATTTAGATAAATTATATGTCACAATAACAGAACCATACATACTTGTAAAATCAAACATGGCAATATTTTCATACAAACCTGGAGAAGGTTGAAAAACAAAAGCACCTCCATATTTCCCCATAGCTCTTCTCTTACCTATCTCATTATGTAAGGGTCTTTTCTCAGCAATCTCATTATATCGGTCTAGATTATGTATGAGATAATCCTCAACATGAGCAGACATTGAATTCCTTATTACTTTAAATACTGGTTCTTGCATAATCTTTGTAAACTCTAATATATCAGGCCAAATCTTATCAAATAACTGCCAGACAAGTTTAGCATCTTGCAAATTATATTTAAAAAAATCCCTTAAATTAGATTCATTTAATTGCTTTAAATTCTCAAAATCAAAATCATGTTTATTCTCTCCTAATAATTCTGAAGATACATCATCTAAACTAAGTGTTTCAGATTGCATATATTGTGAATAAACACTTTCAATAAATCTAAATATATCAACATGTACCCTACCAGATATTCTAGCCTGAGTTAATCTGCCTTTTGAAAATCTAACTGGCTTGTCATCTATTCCAAGATTTAGATGAATATTATGCTTCTCAGCCCTTGCTCTTAGATATGGCAGGTCAAAACCATCTGAAAAATAACCAACTAGAAAATCAGGATCCTTATCTTTTACATACTGGATAAAAGCCTCTAACATACTAGCTTCATCTTTAAAACACTCAACATAATTCTGCTTTTTCCTGCACTGCTTCCATGTCAACACCTTCTTCCATTTACCATCATATAAAGAAATCATTAATATATTACCTTCACCAATCTCAAATTTATCAGCCTCAATATCAAATCCCATCCAAGAGGGTTTATATGCTCCTTCTGATTGCTTGATAGTATTGGCTTTTATTGTTAAAATATCTAAACCAATATCTTCTACTTCTCCTTCTACTTCATAACAATGTAATGGTTTTACTTGCCTTTCTTTAATATATTTAGTGATTAATGGCAAGTCATACTCTCTTCTTGCCTCTACTTCTTTAAAACCAATCTTATCTGCAATAGCATGTGCATCTTTATAATTATCTATATACACCCTGATAGCTTTAACTTGCTTACCTAGAAATTGCTTATTTTCTATCTTTGTATCAGTAACCTTGCTCTTTCTGCCTGCCTGCTTAACTTCCAACTTGCTAATCTTTTTCTCTATTTTTTCAGCTTGTTTTTCCTTACCTTGTTTTAAAATTACCCAGAAATTAGGTTTATATTCATCAATAAGAGCTACTCGCTTGCCAGTAGAGGTTTTGCCAACCATTCTTATCCAATTCCTGCCATACCAGTCAAAATAATCATAATCTATAGGAAAAAATTTTATCTTCATATTTTTAGAAGGCAAGATAGCTTTAAATTATTTAGGGTTTTTCATTTTAAGGAGTATTACAAGAACTACCATGTTTAGGTGAAATAAGTGAGAAATCCCCTACACTTACCTCTCCATTCCGATTTATATCTGCAAAATTGCAGAAATCATTTTCAAATCCACAATCTTCCCTTCCTAAAAAAATTAAAACATAATCATAATCTGTTCCATTTATAACACCATCATGATTAACATCAGGACCCCCAGATATCCACCTTCCTTTAAAGACAGGATTTTCTAAACTAGCACAATAATAACACTCTTCTTCATTTTCAACACGAGTAAACTGACAATAACCATCTATACATTGCTTTTTAGAACAATCATCAAAATCCTCACAATCATTAACAGAATCACATTCAATATTCTGGCAGGTATTATCAAACCAGCAGGATTCATATTCACCACAAGCATTATGTGAATAACATTCCACAAAATTAATATACATATAATTTGAAATCATATCTTGTTCTTCATCAGGATTCCAAACCTCTAATTTAATAATAAACTCTCTATTCTTATCATCAGAATTGATTATCTCACTAATATTAGCTATGTCTTGAAGCTTCATAATAGGCGATTCAACAACTGCCTTATCCCAGCTTTTTATTATTTTCCATTTCCCACTACATGCATCTATTGTTGCTCCCCCACAAACTGAAACCTTCCAATTGGTTTTATCAATATTATCTCTACCATGAAATGCATTAATATATACATCAGGATTATCTGATTTATCAAAATAATATTGTCTTGGTTTCTCCATTGGCAATTCCTCTTTAAAATATATTCTTGCTCCAGAAGGCTTGTAAAGAGGGTCTCCATAAATTATGCCAGCTGCTGCATTATTACTGATATGTAATAAGCTTTCACCTAAACTCCTGCCTGAATAAAAACCACCTAAAAAACCCCAATAAGCATTAAAACCATTTCCACTATATAATAAATGAGAAGAAGAACCCCACCAAGCAATACCCCCTAATCTATCAATAACATTAGCAGGATAATCACCTGGTGTGGTTTGCATATTATCTGCATTAAAACTACTTATATTAACATCTGATAGTTCATTGCCATTATGTATAAATTCAAATCCATCTAATTGTAACCACCCTCTTGGTGGTTTAGCCCATGCTCTTGGATATTCTTCTCCATAATCTAATCCTGATGAAACATCCAATAATATTTTTGTTATTATAGTCATATCTTCATTAATATCCTGTCTCTTTAATGTAAAATTAACCTCTATTAAATCCCATTTATCAGTTGGTTCTATGTCTATAACATTGTTTAAACTTTTTGTGCCTTTTAATGAAGCATTAGTTTTATTTTCTAGATAAAGATAAGGAGATATTCTTATTTTCCCTTCTGTCTTGCTTTTATATCTGAATCTTGCTGTAAAATTATTTGTCTCTTCAATATCAAGAGGATTATCTAAATTAATTGATTGCCTGAGATTAACAGCAATCATTTCTTCACATACTTGTACAGAACCATTTTCTAATATACATTCTGAATCTTTAGCATTTAAACCATAATGTAAATATCTCCCATCACTAAATTTCTCATTTTGAAAAGCAGTATCTCCTCCAAATAAATCAGCTAACCATGGCCAGAAATCAGCTAACCATCCTTGTTCTAATACAATCGGAGCTGTTTTATCAACTCCTCCATTACCTCCTGATAAATGAGTCCATCCACCTGGCCAGAACCCATAATACTGAACAGGCCAGGAACGATACTGCCATCCGAGAAATCCTGGAGCAACACCAACACAATCAGTATTTATCTCTTTAAAATAATCTTTTGATGCCTGCCTGCATTTATCTGGATTATCAGTATCCTTACATAATGGCTCACAATCTTTATTAATCCTCCAATTTAACATATTATTAAAACCATCAAATGCATTATGATAGTTTTCTAAATTTCCTTCTAAATCAAGGCCATGACTATTACCAATATATAATCCTGCATTCATAGCTGTCTGTATATTGCCTCCTAATTCTCCCCATCTCCCTGATTCACCTGGTATCCTCCCTAATCTATTTATTCCAAATCTACATGAAGAAGGCCAGGCATTATTAGGATAATCTTGTTTTAGATAATCAACACACTCTAAGTGAGTATCTGATGTAAGTTCTCTAAAAAAATCTATTGCTTTAAGATAAGCAACATCCCTTGTAATATCTATTTTTTCTTCATCTAATATATGTTCAGAATAAAACATATTCCCCTTTATCCCTTGTTTCTCAGCTTCTAAAGTTCTGTCTATTAATTGTTTGGTTCTTTCAGTATTAATAGCTTCTACTCTTCCATATGCTAACATCCTATCCTCGCTTATATTAATCTCTTCTAAATAAGAGGGTATTGAAATCATATCTTGAAGATTGCCTGGGTTTGCATAAGGAGTAGGTGGGAGGATCCCTTTGTTCCTTGCTTGTTCAAAAATATTTCCTTCTTTGTATATCATATAACTTAAATGATAGTCTAATGATGGGTTTTGAAAATCTCCCATCCACTCCCCAGTCCATCCAAGGGAGATGTTATAGCCTGAACCAATTAACCTAGGAGGAATACCTTTGATAATAGTAAGATGGGTTATTTGTGATTTCTCTGCTATTTCATCAATCTTATCTAACCCACATCCAGCAACATCAACAAGCGGGCATAAACAATCTTCTACAATTTTTTTTCTTGCTCCTAATACCTGTTCTCCTGTTGCATATTGTCCAACAGGTAATCTAATACCACATAATTGATTATAGGAGATATCCCTAGCATCTGCATAATATTCTGCTATCTCTCTAGCATCTAATGCATTCTCATTATATAAAACAAGCACATTATCACTTAAATCTAATAATCCCAGATTTCTAATTAAAATTTCTTCCTTATTATCTACCCATTGTGTTAATCCTATAGAGCCTTTTGTTGATATAGGAATTTTATTAAGGGAAACACTAGACACAATCTCCCCTATCCTACCATCTCCATAAACAGGTGCAATAGATATAGTATCTGGCTTATTACTTAATGGAAAACACATCACTCTTTTTTCACCCTCTCCTGGGATGTTCTCCTCTCCAAAATATTTTATATCTGTTGTGCCATTAATACTAAAGATAACTTGTATATTTTCTAACTCCCCTTTGCCTCTGGCCACATGCACACATGCTTTTTTTTCTACATCATCCCAAAATGTATATCCACTTGTTGTATCAATTGAGATATCAGATATGTCTGAAATATCAATATTATTTATCATGGGCAGGACAGCAACCCATATAATTGAAACTGCTACCATGACAATAAGAATAATAAGAATTATTACTATTAATCCTGACAACCCTCTTTTATGCATAGTTTATAACAAATAATAACATTAATAAATATTACCTCTAGATATCTATTCTCTAGTATGATCTCTTATATAATCTCTTGTCTCATAAACATCTAAAATAATTGGATTTCCTAATCTACTACATTCTTGAGGCAGATTTATTGTTATTGGTTTCCATCTCTTAAAATCATATCTACCTGTAAAGAGAGCATTTAATAATTCAATATCCTCTTCACCACCAGGCATGAAAAAATTAACCGTCCCCCCTCTTTGAGATATATCTATCACATCACACATATGTTCTCTTACTAATGCAGGCAACCCTCCTTGTGATGTCTCTGTTTCTCCTTTAATCTCTTTTCTATAATCTCTTGGATTTGTTGAAGGATAACCAATACAGAGATCTATTTGTGGTATTGAAGCAACTGCATATTCCCCATCTTGGCTCTTTGACTGATATACTATACCAATAAGGTGTAATGCCCTCTCTTGTTTCTTCCTTGCCATAATCTTATAATAAAATTATGATTTAGATAATTATCTCCATGTAACTTGCAAGTCATCTGTTCTTTGTCTTGGCTCTATATCTAGTTCTTCAAATTGCTTTGTCCTAGGTTGGCAGAAGATGCCTGATTTAAACATCTTTAAACCAAGATATGCAATCATAGCAGCATTATCAACTAACAAGCTCTTATCAGGACAAAAAAATCTTGCATTTCTTTCCTTGCACATGATGCTAGCCATCTCTTGTAATCGTGAATTACAAGCCACCCCCCCTCCTAATAATAACTCCTGCTTACCTGTATGAGCCATTGCTCTTTCAGCAGCTTCTATTAACATGGCAAAAACAACCTCTTGTAAAGAAAAAGCAATATCTTCCTTTCTAATCCCTTTATCTAATAGGTTTTTGATTTTTGTTTGTATACCTGTAAATGAGATATCCATTCCCTTTATTGAATAAGGCAACTCAATAAACCCCTTACTATTGTTAGCAAGTTTCTCAATTTTAGGCCCACCTGGAAAACCCTCACCCATATATCGTGCAATAGTATCTATAAAATTACCTACTCCTAAATCTAATGTTTCCCCAAATACTCTATATTTACCTGCTTCATATGCTATAATTTGTGTGTTTGCACCAGATGCATATAATAAAACAGGGTCCTTACTTCCAGTTATCTCACCAATTTCTAAATGAGCTATACAATGATTAACAGGAATTAATGGTTTTTTTATTTTAATAGCAAGTTTCTTTGCAAAATTCATACCTTCTATTAATGTAGGTGCTAAACCAGGTGCATTAGATATGGCTATTGCTTCTATATCTCTTTCTTGGATTTTAGCTTGTTCTAAAGCTTGTTTATATACCTTCTCGCTAATCTGAGAATGATGTTTTGCTACCTCGATAGGAATCATCCCGCCCTGTTTAGTAGTATAAACATCTTTTTCATTACTCAATATCTGCCCCTCCCAATCTAAAACAGCAATGCCAAATGTATGTGCTGTTGATTCTATACCTAATATGTATTTTCCTGCTACCATTTACCTATCTTCCTTGCATATGTTTTTATTTGTTCTGGTGAAAGGTAACCAATAGAATGAGCATAATCTATTATAAATTTTGGATACTTCTTACTAACCTTTACAACATTCTCATAAAGCTCCTTAGCATAACCTTTTTGTATTGCTATTTTATCTGCATATCTCTCAAATTTATTGAATTTTGGAATAATTATAAATAAATCATTTAGCATATTATATCTAATAAATGAATGAATAACAGACATTCTTTGCAAATCTAAAATGTGACTTAATTCATGAACAAGAAATCCCTTTAAAGCACTTTTTGTTTTTGATTGCTTTTTCTTTGGTTTAGGAAGAATTAACCAATCTTTCTTCCAACCCCTAAGAACGGTTCCCAGTGGTGAAAAAGATGGTAGCCAGATTATAGAAACTCGCCTATCTTTCAACTCAGGAAAACTCTCCTCTATAAGCTTATCAACGATCTTCTGATAGTGATTCTTATAATTTATCTTAGACATAAAAACAAGAGAACAAGGAGATTTATAAATGTTAAAGAAAGAACAAAATAAAAATAGAGAAAAACAACAAACCATAAATAAAAATAAAATGATATAATGAATCGCCTCCACTCCCTAGTCAGAGGCGACTCATTTGAATATGATATAATTATCTTCTTTTCTTTTTCTTCTTAGAAGTTTTCTTTTTACTGGATTTCTTCTTAGACTTCTTTTTCTTTTTACCACCTCTAGACATCTTTGCCTCGCACACATTCCCCTTGCTGTCAACATAATAGAGGTATCCAGGTTTTCTGTCAATAACATTCTTTACAACTACTCTTCCCATTTTTATCACCTCCTTTTTGGTATTCTAATGTTTTTAGGATAATTTTATATTTAAATCTTTCGATAAGGCTCTCGTCGAATGTTTGTCATTTCTTAGTAATTCTCCTCGACTGTCAAGAGAGTGGAATTTCAAGTAAGTACTTACCTCTTCCTCCGATATATAACCTCCACTTATCAATAACCTCCTCCTTAACAACTCTCTTTCTATCATCCAACCAAATAGCTTTAAATGGTTTGCAAAATAAAGAATGTATTGTTATTTTCTTTTCTTTATTAAATATAAACAATAATGGCTTGCTATTGGATTTAAACATCAACCCTAAAAACTTGCATATTGCAGACTGACATAGCTTAACACATATCTTAATCTTCTTCCCATCTTTATAATATGTAAATGGTTTCATATTTTATATTTCTCTAAATCTCCAACATATTTTAAAAAATTAACATGATTATTCTTCACAATTGATTCTTCTACTCTATCTACTAAGTCAACAGGCACATACAACCTATCTACATGTGGATTATTTTCTAATTTTTTTCTATCTCTTATTGTTGTTCCAACAAGTTTTTCTAAAAACTCAGGAGAGGTATCAGCCTCTGCTATAAATGGTTCTGGATTATAATAAAAATATATTCTTCCAGGAAACACATAACAATAAGTATCTTCTCCATGAATAAACCTAAATCCTTCTATCTTATCTCTTTTCATCAAACCCACCTGTCTAATTGTTCAGATTTTAATTTAATATAATGTTCATAAACCTTCTTAACATTCTTCTCATTCACAAAATTATGATGTCTAAATCCCCCTCCAAATGTTTTAGGTATATGCATTAGCTCATGTATGATTGTCTTAATCTTATCTTCATGAGAAAGCTTGTCAAATCGTTTTGAAATAACCTCAATTAAATAAAAGCCCTTCCTATCCATCCCCACCTGCATTGCCTTACCTAATGCATGACATCTAGCTATTGTACCCCTTGCCTTACTTCCATATGAGCGTACAAAACCAACATTATCTAAAGAGATGTAATGCCATCCCAACATCTCAACAACCTCTCTTGCTATCTGCTCTATATCTTCTGCTTTTTCATATCTCATCCTCTTCCTCCCTACTTTCTTCATATTCCTCTTCTAATGCTTCTTCAACTTCAAAACAAATACTTATTGCTATTTTCCTTGCTTCCTCAATACCCTTCTCTCTATAAATCCCTCTTCTACTACACAATCTTAATATATCTTCCACCTTACCATCTAAATTATCACAAATCTCATTTATTCCTCTTACACATCCTTCTTCCAGTCCAATCCCTAAAAAATCAGCTCGCTTACTATTTAAGTTATTTATCTCATAATCTTTATCTTCAAATGGAAATATCACATCAATCTTGCCTCCTCTATAAACAGCAGAAAAAATCCCCTCTACATAGAGGTTTCTCTCTCCTTTTCTTACATCAATCCAATAATAACCACTAATATCCCTCATATTTCTATTACCTTATTCCTACTTTTAAAACCTTTAACAAGTTTAGCATTTTCTTTATTTAATAATTTAACAAGCTCCTTATTAGCTTTTCCATCTTTAGCAGGAGCTTTTACATATATCTTCCATATATCTCCTTTAATTATCTTCTGTTCTTTTGCATTAGGATAAACCTTTATCTGAATTCTCATACAAGCATAAGGTAAGCAGGTTTTATATGTTTTATTAACAAATATTATATACTCTTAATGATTATTAGATAAATGAAGAAGGAAAAATCTGCAGGAGTAGTTATATTTAAGACTAATAAACAAGTTAAATTTCTCCTTTTACAAAACACATTAAAGAAAACATATTGGGAATTTCCAAAAGGTAAGATAGAAAAGAATGAGTCTATTAAGCAAACAGCTATTAGAGAAGCAGAAGAAGAAACAAATATCAAGAAGATAAAAATCATACCAGGTTTTAAATACACATTAAAATGGTTCTTTAAATTTAAAGGAGAATTAATTAAAAAACAAGCTACATACTTATTAGCAGAAGTTACTGGAAATCAAAAAGTCAAAATCAATAAAGAGCATGATAAATATAAATGGATGACTTATCAACAAGCTCTAAAAGAGATTAATATTAAATCAAATAGAGAGATGTTAAAACAAGCATATAGATTTATTAAAGAGTGGAAAAAGCAGAAGCAGTTATTTTAATTTCTTCTTAAGGTTAGCTAAGATGTTTAGGATTATTAACCATATATTTCTGCATCCAATTTACAACTTCTCCAAACATCTTCACATTCTTACCATCATCATTGGTTGAACAATCAGGCATCCTTGATAATCTGGAACAACAAACCTCTGTTTGGTTTTCCCTCCAGTCATAAAAAACATGCATACCTGCCTTGCCATTATCTGAATTTAGATAGCAAAGATACATCACTTCATCTTCCTCTACTCCCTCTACCATTCTTTTATGTTCTAATTTTTGATTATTAAAAGGGTAAAAATCTAATGCATCACTTCTTAAAGCAGGCATTCCTTTTATTCTTGCTCTTATCCCATTAACATAAAAATGTTCTGGCCCACAATGAGCAACCCCTTTATAATCAAATCCCCCTATCTTAAAGTGTATAGGAGCTTCAATAACAACCTTTTCTAAAGTATCTTTTGGAACAGCTGAGGTGTTATTAAAAGGATTATATGAAGTACATAATCTTAAGAACTCATCTGCATAAAAAACATCCCAATCTCCAAACTGAAAAGTAGCATTTAAATCCTCCCTAACCAAACCAGGAATTATAGACAATCCAGGAAAATATTGTAAAGAAAAATGTTTTTTTACGAAATTCCTTATCTCCTTTTCTACCTTGTCCTGCCTAGATAATTCTAGAAAAGTAGATACACCATTCACCACACTAAACCACCCCCCTGGGCGAGTCTTCTAAACCTTCCCAACTATTTCCAGGAATAATAACCCTTCCTCCATGTAGATTTAAGTTTAAAGGATGTTTTGGTGTTATGTCCCATTATTTACATTGCTCTATGAATCTTGCAACCTCTTCCACTGCATTATCACTACTATAAATCATAAAACCATAATACAAACTTTCCTTTTAAAGATTTATTTAATAGAAAATATATTATAACCTTTACACTTTCTTCTTATACTCATCAAGCTGGGATACAACCTTATCAGCAGTCATTGCCTCTAGCTTACTTATTAATTTCCTGTCCTCTAGCTCCTTCTCACTTACAGGCAATGCAACACCTGTTATCTTTCGTTTAACCTTGCCAGATACATATAAAGAAAAAGGAGCTCTTGCTAACTTGCCAGGTGCAGATTGTGATGTGTCAAGAATAATCTTATTCCTCTTTTCTTTATGACCTATCTCAACATTAACACCTGTTTTCTGCTTAGCTTTAGCAGCCCATGTCTTTAATAACTTACTATTTAAATTAAATAATTTAGCAAATTCCTTATAAGATATTGATTTCTTTAACAAGATGTATAGATGGAAGCTATTACCTGTCCATAATATGAAGAAGCTCTTATTAAGATTAAACTGCTTATCTTGCCTAATTATTTCAATCAATGCTTTAACCACTGCCTGCACGTTCTCAGCTGGCAGTTTGCCTTTATCAATATCAATATAAACCCTATCTACTTGCTTGCTTTTCTCCTTATTAACAGCATAATGCATCTCCACAAGCTTTCTAGGAAAGAAATATTGCCATAATGTCAGCTCCTTTTTAGAAAAAAGCTTCTTAGCATCTTTTAGATGATTCTTAGCTCTAAATTTCAAAAATTTCTGGCTAGCCTTAATATCTTTTGCATATATAGCTGACAGCTTAGTAGCTCTCTTCAATAATCTTATCTTTGGAGGAATATAAATAACAGTAGCTATCTCTTTCTTATCTAAAAAATTTTTTAAGAGAGGAGCTACTCTAGCATAATAAGCAAGTGTATCTAACTGCTTGTATGGTTTAAGCACCTCTTCCCCCATACCTATCTCAGGAAGGAGGTTTATATAAATTTAATCCAATCCCTTCAGATAAGCTCTTACACACCTATCTATATCTTCTGAATAACCCCCCTCTAATATAGAAAACACAGGCTTACCAAGATCCTTTATCATCTTACCTATCTTCTCATAACTCTCTACTTCTAAACCCATGTTACCTAATGGATCCTTATTATATGTATCAAAACCAGCTGAAACAGCTATCACATCAGGATTAAATTTCCTTATCTCTTCCAATCCTTTTTTAAAATATTCTAGATATTCTTTCTCTCCTACTCCAAAAGATAGGGGATAATTATAGCAATTTCCTACATGTGCCTCACCTGTTCCTGGAAAAAATGGAAAATTATGTAATGAGAGATACCTAATCCTATCATCACCTAAGAAGATTTCTTGAGTACCATTACCATGATGACAATCAATATCTATTATACCTATTTTTTCAACATGCTCTAATGCCTTTTTAACAGCAATAGCAATATTATTTAAATAACAAAAACCCCATATATGATTGCCAGCATGATGCCCAGGAGGCCTCATTAATGAAAAACTATTTTCTCCTTTTAATGCAAGCTTCATAGCTTTAACAGCTCCACCAGCTGATAATCTTGCATACTCATATATATTAGAATAAGCAGGTGTATCTTCAACTTGGAACTTACCATCTCTCAGCTTCTGTAGATATGATTTAGAATGGACTTTTAATATATCTCTTTCCTTAATCTTAACAGACTTAACAAATTCATACTTATCCTTTAGTAGATTATAACAACTCTCTACCCTGTCAGGCGACTCTATATGTTCTTTACCATATTCCAAGCATTTTGAAGAGTAGACTATCTTCATATAATTAGATAGAAAGAGTATATTTAAGGTTTAGCAAGAAATCCATCTCCTTTTAAGGAGTGGATGAATTGCATTAAATTTTTGGTTTCCTAACCCCAGAAAGAATTTTAATTTATAAGTGGTAACAATAGCGAAAGCTTTATAAATCCCAAGTTCATATAAAAATTATAATGGTTGAATATAATTTACCTCAAGAGAAAGGACGAGACAGATTTCAATGGTATGAAGGCAGAAATATTGATCAAATGCCTAAATTAATGCCTAAATTAATAGCTGATGGCAGAGTTCCTATGAATACAGCACAATTAATGCAGAGAAGACTTGATATGAGAAATTCTGATGAGGAAGTTAAGTCTGCTTGGATGGGTAATTATTTTGATACTGGTGATGCTGTTGTTTATCATCCTAATGGTAGAGCTAAAATTGTATTTGATTCTGAGGATTTAAGAAATATGACTCCAAGTTCACCTAGAAATGGGGGTGCTTTGGTAGTTGGAGAAGATGTTTATAATGCTCTTGAAGGAGAAGAATTTAAGAAAGGGAAGCTTGGAAAAGTTAATGAAATAATGTCAAGAGAAGATGTTAAATCTCATCCTGTTTGGAAAGTTTTGGCAAGAGACCAAACTCTTTTAAATGATTATACTGATTATATTTTTGGAGAATATCAAGCAAGATTTGATAATAATACCTCCTTAGAAGATATTAGAGCTATGGGTGTTTTCCCTTCATCTTGCAGAGGAGATAAGCCTGAAATGAGGGCGTGGTATGTCTACGGGCTCGGGGGCAGGTCTAATGCTCTTGGCGGGAGCGATCTTGACCTCAACGATGGTCGTTTCGTCGGTATAGCGCCAGAGGCGCTAAGTGCGCAGGGCAAGGGTGCTTCAAGCATTAAATCTTATGGCAGACTTACAGGCTTTTGACAATGTAGTTGCTGGATTGGAAGCAACTGTTAGGCCTGAATTGTTAGAGCCCTTTACTAGATTAAGAAAAATGCTTTGATTGTGTTTTTTTAGAAGCACTTAATCTTATATCAATTAATCGTTTCTCAATTATCTTGCATAACAAATAAAAATCCTCTTCACTTCATAATAACATGTTAAACACAATATTGCTTGTAATTGGTTTGCTAGCATTAATAGAAAGCCTTATCATTTTACTCTTCACAAGCCAAGTAAGAAAAATGCTTAGAAAAATATCTAAACAAACATTAAAGGAGATAGCTATTATTGAATTATTAATAGCACTCTCTCTCATCATCATATCAATAATATGAAAACTCACACTAAGCATCTAACAATACATACTAATAAGGAGAAAGAACTTGTTAATATTACACAAGAAGTGGAAAAAGAAGTACAGGAATCGGGTATTCAAGAAGGACTCTGCTTAATAAATTCAATGCATATCACTTCCTCTATATTCATAAATGATGAGGAAGATGGATTAAAACAAGACTTCATAGAATGGCTGGAAAAACTAGCACCTTCTAAACCAATAACAAAATATAAACATCATCAAACAGGCGAGACAAATGCAGATGCACATCTCAAAAGAACAATTATGGGCAGAGATGTTGTAGTAGCAATCTCAAAAGGAAAATTAGACTTCGGCCCTTGGGAGCAGATCTTCTATGGAGAATTTGATGGACAAAGAGATAAGAAGGTAATGATTAAGATTATAGGAGAATGAAACTTAATAAATCTTATAGAGAGAACAAGGGAAAGATAAGAGCTTTAGAAAAACAACTTGAAAGAGCTGCAAAACAAGTCCAAGCACATCCAACTGATGAAAATCAGAGAGCATATCATCAAATTAGAGAACAAGCAAAACAATATGGTATTAACCCACAGAAATATGACAACCTGATAAATAGCAGACAGATTTAAAAACACCTCTTTCTGAAAATATTTATGAAACTCATCTTTATAGGTCCGCAAGGTTCTGGTAAAGGCACACAAGCTAAAGCAATTGCACGCAAACTAGCTATCACACATATCTCAACAGGAGAATTATTAAGAAAATCTGATAATGAAGAGATAAAACAAGCTCTCAATAAAGGAGAACTAATACCAGATGAGCTAATGATTAATCTATTAAAAGGAGAGTTAGATAAATGTGAAAGAGGATTTATTCTTGATGGCTTCCCTAGAAATATTAATCAAGCTGAGAAGCTGGATAATATCACAGATATAGATAAAATCATTCTAATGGATATTTCTGATGAAGAAGCAATTAGAAGATTACAAGGCAGGAGAATCTGTAAGCAATGTAATGTAGAATATAACATCATAACATCACCTAGGCCAGAACAAGATGAGATATGTGATTTCTGCCATAATAAGCTAGAAAAGAGAGAAGATGATAATGAAGAAGCAATAAAAACCCGTTTAAAAGCATATCATAATAAAACAGAACCCCTACTAGCATATTATAAAGACAAACTTATCAAGATTAATGGAGAGCAACCAATAAAACAGGTAACCCAAGCAATATTAAGTAATCTAGGTATGCTAGTTTGATTTCTTTCTTATATTTTAAATCTATCTTATAACAAAAAAATGTTCACCCTCTACAATTATTATATACACCCATCTTCTTCATCACAAAAAATATCACATTGATAAGAACTCTCTATACAAACATCATCAACACAACGATACATTACTAATGTTGATTTATTAGCACAATAATCTGAATAAGAGGTTCCATCATAACAAGTGATAGTATCATTATCTAATCCACTATCTATATCTTGACAAATCTCCTCATCTGGCTCAATTTCTACTGGCATTTCCTTACATTCCCAAAAACAGCAATTACCTTGCTTTAGAATATACCTATCCACACCATACTCGCAATTTTCCTCAGCAAAATCCTTGCAATCTCCACTAATCATTGCCCAATATTCATATCCATGTTCAATAAAATATTCCTCACAATCATTTGGTTCATGACAACTCCATACACAACAATTACCTAATCTGATTGTTTCTCCTTCTCTTCCAGTCCAATTTGGAGAAACACATTCCTCTATACTAGATGGAGAAATATTCCCACAACTTTCAACAGCAAAATCCCAACATTCCTCACAACCATCAATCTCTATCCAATAATCATATCCTCTTGAAGAAGCAAACTCCTCACAAGTCTGATTTACAAAAATATAATTTTCAAATAAATCATCTTCTCTATTATTAGAAATATTCTCTTCTGTTAATTTTTCTTTAATAATCTCTTTACCCTCATTACTATCTCCATCATCCATACTAAAAGAACTTTCATCTAATCCAAACATCATCTTACCATTCAAATTGCAATAAGTAAGATTCATTAAGATAATGCCAATTATTAAGATAAAAAGAAAAACTAAAATCCATTTTCTAAATCTCTTTCTTTCACTATCTAAATAGTTTCCTTTATCTTTGTTTTTATAAATATAGAGAATATTATATAACCCAAAAATCAACCAGATTAAAGCATAAAGAACACAGAAATTGTGGTTACAAAAATGTAATTTAATATAAAGTGAATTAGCCCATTCACAAAAAAAATCAAAAACAAAAAATAAAAAAAGCCCAAAACAAAATAAAGTTAAATATAAAACATATTTATGCTCCTTAAACCAACCAAGTAATACCTCTTTATTAAGCATAAAAAACAAATGAATTTAAAGTATAAAAACCTAACCAGTCACAATCTCCACACCATCTCTATGTTTTAATGGTTTATCTTTACCTATAGCCTGTTTTGTCCTAGCATCTATAGCTTTAATAAACTTCTTACCTAAATCAGTATGAATATGATATGCAAAATCTAGTGCAGTTGTATGTTTTGGCACAAGATAACAATCAGGTAATATTCTGCCTTCGCTATCTCTTAATTTGCCGCCAGCTGGAAACACAGCAATATATTCTAGCAACTCAAAAACAGTCTTCTCTAACACATCTTGAATACCAGTAGAACCATACTTATTTAGCAACTGTTTAATCTTTTCTAAAGCTTGTTTCTGTTTATCATTAACCTCTTTCAGCAATTTAAAATCCTTATCCCCTGGCAAATAATCAATTAAACCAGCTTTAACAGCTTCTTTTAAAGCTAATTCAGAATCAGCAGAACAAGGCACAACAATAATATCAGGATAAGCTTGCTTTAATCTTTTTAAGTTTTCTCCTCCTTTATCAATTTTATTAGCAGCAATAATCATTGGCTTAGTTCTCTTTCTTAACTCTCTAGAAAAATTCTCTATATCCTTCTCCTGCCAGCTAGATATATCCTTATTTAATTGACAAGCTGATAAGCTCGCTTTAACATCCTCTTCTTTAACCATTAATCCAGAAAACTGCTTAGCAATAGCTTTAGATAATTCTCCTTGTTCTGATTTCTGTTTTTTAACAAATCCTGTCCATGCTTTCTTTAATAAACCAGAATACCACTTATTTAATTCATTTTCTAACATCTCCACATCATTCAAAGGATCATAACCTTCTGTTTCCTTACCTTCTGCATCTGTTGTCCCTGATATATCAACAATATGTATGAATGCATCTGCCTGTCTTAAATCATCTAAAAACTGATTACCTAATCCCTTACCTTCTGAAGCACCCTTAACTAAACCAGCAACATCCATTAATTCCACAGGCACAAATCTCACACCATTCTTACAATAACCTGTTCTTGGCTCACATTGAACATTAAACTCCTTATCTATACACTCTACTCTAACATAACCAATACCATGATTAGGTTTAATAGTTGCAAAAGGATAATTAGCTATCAACACCTCTGCCAGAGTAGCAGCTTTGAAAAATGTTGACTTTCCACATGATGGCTTACCAACCAATCCTATTAACATAGCATTGC
>JBNGDY010000006.1:0-14902 GCA_049975665.1 Candidatus Nanoarchaeia archaeon
TCTTTTAACCATGCATCCTTTTGCTTATCTGGCACATGCTGGAATATATCAAAACCAGAAAATTCATACTTATTCTTACCTTTAAATATATCTTCTTCTAATTGCTCTTGGAAGATGCTATTACTAGCTCGTTCCACACCCGCCCAATAAACAATCTTTAAAGCACCTCTTGTGCCCTTTCTAAATGTCCTGGTTGAAATAGTGCCAAAATCATGTTCTATCTTATCCACATACCTATCAGCAGTTCTCCAGTTCTTATTAATATGTTTAGCAATCTCCTGCATACTTCTAGGTTTAGAATAAACAAAATCTTCTATCTTCTTAACAATCTTAGAATCTAACATATCTAATCTAAACAAAAGAGATATTTAAACTTATGCAACACTGATGACAAAGATTTGTCAATAAAAGTCATAATAACTACAACTCTTATAAGAGTATGAAAAAAGAGGCAGTAATATTTTTAGACAAAGATGGCACACTAGTAGATAATGCTGGCTATCCAGAGAAGATCCCATCAGATGAATTACTAGATAATATAATAGAAGGTTTAAGATACTTACAAGATAAAAATTATAAACTAATCATAATTTCAAACCAACCCTGGATATCTAAAAACAAATTAACAAAACAAGAAGTAGAACAAATATTTTCTAACTTAATAAATAAATTAAATAAACAAGGCATAAAAATACTAGACTATTTTTATTGTCCACACCAGTCATCAGATAATTGTAATTGTAAGAAACCAAAACCAGGATTAATACATCAAGCTATTAATAAATATAATATTGATTTAAACCACTCCTATATCATTGGTGATATGGATTCTGATATTGCACTAGCTAAGAATCTTGGCATCCCATCTATCCTTGTTTTAACAGGCAGAGGCAGAGACTTTATGCATCTTTCATCAGATTATGTTATTGAAAATATAAATCAAGTAAAAGAGATATTATGAGTGAAGAAAAATTCAATCCACCTTTTGAGATACCATTGGGAGCATTAGAAGATAGTATTAACCACCACTTAAATGGCAATGCACCTGCATACAATCTTGTTTTACCACCAAGATTTCTAACTAAAGTAGATGATATTACACTAATGAGGGAAAGTGAATTATCAGCATTAGTAAGACATATACCATTAAAAAATCAAGACATCTATCCATATGAACATGCTGAAATCGAGACATATAGAACAGAACCACACTGCTTTAAAATAGGACAAACATTCATATTACAGAGAAAAATACTAGATATTATGCAGAATTTAGAAAGAAAATTATTAACACATTTCTCAACATCAGGCATATCAAAACTACCTCCCTTAAAATTTTATGGACAAGACCAAGAAGGTAGGAAAGCACTGGCATTGTACATACCTCCTTTTGTAGAGCATTTTGACAGCCCAGCATTAATAGATGGTATACATAGAAGCTATATCTGTTCATCAGCAGGAACAACAATTAATGCTGTACATATCTACCATCCTTCTATGCCATTACCATTCCACCCAATAAGATGGCAAGATACATCATTAATGCAAGAAAAACCACCTAAAAATGAGAGATATCAGGATTTAAGAACAGAATTATTCAGAGATTTAGGCAAGGTTGGTATTGACGGCTAAATCTCAATAACCTTCCCTCTTCTTCCAACATTTATCACCTTAGTCTTACCTATCTTTTCTTCTATACCTTCTGCTTCATGTATATGCCCTTGTATGAGGATATCAGGATGAAAATAATCTATTGCCTTTCTTAACAAACTATCTCCTTTAAAACCAGAAAATTCAGCCTTACTACCCGCTGCATGTAAATGGCTTACAAGTATGCTCCTGCCCTTTTTCTTAAATCTCTGGAAATTATATTTTAATTTATCCAGACCATCATTATCTAATGAAAGCTTGAAATCAGGATTACCCACTCCCAGGATATTAATACCTTTATAATTTACATAATATCCATGTAAGTTTTTAGCACCCTCTTCTCTTAATAAGCTAGCTTCTAAAGATGTATCCCAATTACCTGGTACAAAAGCAACTTTCTGCTTCCTATCCTTAAATGGCTTCATTACTATCTTGCTTTGATTTTCAAACATGCCATGTAAATCACCAGCCAGCACTATGAGATCAACCTTTTCTTTCTCAGCTTTCTTAGCAAGTTCTTCTGCAATCTCAGGAGAACCATGCAGATCACCAGCTGCTAATATCTTTAACTTCTCTTTATCTCTCTTAACCATAATATTATATGTTAGTAGGGTATATAAATTTTTAAAATCCCCCTAATCTTTTCTATAAAATGAAATGGAGTAGAGCTGTTTATGAAAACCTATCAGGCTCATTTAGAGAAGCATATGAAAATCTTAGAAAAGCATACAAACATAATAACAAACTATTTACACATCAGGAAGCATTAACAATAATATCAAATAATCATCTAGATAAGGCAGCAAACATCTTAGCTAGATTAGTAGATGAACAATTAGTTTTAAAATCAAGATGGACACATGGCCCTTCAGGTGAAGATTCTTATTTACCTGTATCTTTAGATTGAATTTTTAAGATTACTAGCAACTACTTCTTCTCTTCCCTAAATTCTTGACAATAACTATAAAAATTATATATTGACTCTGCCATGCTAAGTCCAAAATTTATATTTGAATTAGCATTATAACATTCTTCCATAATCCTGAGATTTACAAATCTTTCATAAACATTTTTAAATAATACTCTTCTTATCACAATATGCCTAAATATCAACCAGAAGAAATAGAAAAGAAATATAGAGATTATTGGGAACAAGCAGGCATCTATAAATTTAATCCTGCTAGTAAAAAGAAGGTTTATAGTATTGATACACCTCCTCCATATGCATCTGCAGGACACTTACATGTAGGACATGCCTTACATTACACACAATTTGAAATTATAGCAAGAGCTATGAGACAGATAGGATATGAAGTCTATTTTGCACCAGGTTTTGACGACAATGGATTACCAACAGAAAAATATGTAGAAGAAAAACTCAACATCAATAAATCAAAGACAAATAGAGCTGAATTTAGAAAATTATGTCTCGCAGAATCAAAAAAAGTAGAAGAAATCTACAAAGAAAGTGTATTTAAGAAATTAGGACATAGTTATGACTGGACATTATTATATGAAACAATCTCCCCACAAGCACAAAAAGTTTCACAAAAAGCATTTTTAGAATTAGTAAAAAAAGGAGATTGTTATCAAAAACAAGAACCTACGATCTGGTGTCCATATCACGAAACAGCACTAGCACAAGCAGAAGTAGAAGACTTACAAAGAGAGACAACATTAAATTACATAGATTTTGATATTGGAAATGAAAAGATAACAATCGCTACTACACGTCCAGAATTCTTACCAGCATGTGTAGCAGTATTTGTTAATCCAAATGATAAAAAGCATAAACATCTTATTGGAAAAGAAATCACAATACCCCTCTTTAATTATAAGGTGAAAATAATGGGAGATGAAACTGTTGAAACTGATTTTGGTACAGGCATATTAATGGTATGCACATTTGGAGATAATGCAGATATAGAGAAATATAAAAAATACCACTTAGATTTAAGAAATATTCTAAATAAAGATGGTACATTAAATGAATTAGCAGGTAAATATAAAGGATTATCTTTGAAAAAAGCAAGAGAACAAATATTAGATGAATTAAAAAAACAAGGCAGATTAAAAAAACAAGAAACAATACAACAAACAGTAGGAGCTTGCTGGAGATGCTCAACACCAGTAGAATATATAGTAACAAAACAATGGTTTATTAAAGCATTAGATTACAAGCAGGAT
Organism: Candidatus Nanoarchaeia archaeon; assembly: GCA_049975665.1. Taxonomy (GTDB): domain Archaea; phylum Nanobdellota; class Nanobdellia; order Pacearchaeales; family GW2011-AR1; genus JBNGDY01. Next base: position 3,838 of record JBNGDY010000006.1, read on the forward strand.
TTAATTAAAAGAGGCAGACAAATCAAATGGCATCCTGAATTTATGAGAAACAGGTTTGAAGATTGGGTAAACAACCTTGCATGGGACTGGATTATCTCTAGACAGAGATATTATGGTGTGCCAATACCAGTATGGTATTGTCCATCTTGTCAAAGAGTAATATTGCCTGAAGAAGATGAACTACCAATAGACCCTCTTGAAACAGAAAAACAATGTCCTTCCTGCAACAAGCCTGCAAAACCTGAACAAGATGTATTTGATACCTGGATGACATCTTCAAATACACCAGAAATCGCATTAAGATGGTTAGAGAGACCAAAACAATATGAAAAATTAGCACCAATGTCTCTAAGACCTCAAGCACAGGATATAATAAGAACATGGGCATTCTATACTATCTTAAAAAGTCATCTCTTATTTAACAGAATTCCTTGGAAAGATATCATGTTAGGCACATTTGTATTAGATTCAACAGGCAGGGGCATGTCTAAATCAAAGGGCAATGTAGTTTGGGCAGATGAGCTTATTAGCAAGTATGGAGTAGATGCTTTTAGATACTGGGTAGGTTCTGCTTCTATAGGTAGTGATATCTCATTTAAGGAACAGGAACTAATAGCTGGCAAGAAATTTTTAAATAAGCTATATAATGCTGCAAATTTTATCTCATCTAATATAAAAGACTTTGATAATAAGAAGCCTGCAAAATTAGAAGCAATAGATAAATGGCTCTTACAAGAAGTTGATAAAACAGCTAAAGAAATTAAAAATCATTATATGAATTATGAGATTCCAAGTGCAAGAAGAGCTGCTGAGAAACTATTCTGGCATTTATTTTGTGATAATTATTTAGAAATTATTAAGGATAGGATATATAATGCAACAGGTAGCAAGAACCAGTCAGCCCAATATACACTATACCATAGCTTATTAACAATATTAAAACTATTTGCCCCAATCACCCCATTTATAACAGAAGAGCTATATCACCAAATATATAAGAATAAGGAGAAATTCTCCTCAATACATATTACTACTTGGCCAGATTTGAAAATCAAGCAAGACAAGAAGATAGAAGCATCAGGTAATCTATTTTTAGAAATCTTATCAAATATAAGACAAGAGAAATCAAAAAATAAAAAACCAATGAATGCACCTATCATCCTAAAACTAGAAAAGAAGCAACAAGACAAGCTCAAGGATATGATAGATGATTTAAAAGCAGTTACTAAGGCAGATATAGAGACAGGCAAGTTTCATGTTAAATTTAAAGATTAGCAGGCTAATTATAACCTATCAAGAGTAAATCGTATCTCAGTAGTATTCTGTCCATGGTCTTTTAGGGGTGATTGAAATATTCTATATACTGGCTTATCCCTCACAAGAACAGGTCCACCAAGATAATCAGCTAGACATTTACCTTCATAATCTATCTTTTCTAATGTTCTTACTAATTGAGAATAGTTCCCCTTAAAATGAGCATCAACAATACTAATTCTACCAATAGCTTCATGCCTATTCCTAACTTGCTTAATCTCAACATACTTGCCCAACTCTGGATGAGTTGCAACATAACTTGCTAAAGGTGTCATATCTTTATCCATTTTCTATAAATAAATTTAGAAGGATAATTACTTGATATCTAACATTTAAAAATGTTTGCATAGATTGAGATGTTTCAGATAAGCCAGTTAGTTATGAATGAATAGAATCGATTAATTCAAAACCCCCCTTAAATAATATAAAGATTAACACAAATCCTAACATCTCAACAACCATTATCAATAAACAAGCAGATAAAAGCTTTCTCAAGTTTTATAAATACTCTAATCCTGCTTAAAACATGGAACAAGCTGAGAAATATGAATTAGAAGAAACAATACAAGAACTAGAAGAATATAGAGGCAGGCATACAGAACTTGTCACACTATATGTACCAGCTGGTTACAATATCCATCAAGTAAAAACACAAGTAGATGAGGAAAAAGGCACAGCTGAAAATATTAAAAGTAAAACAACAAGAAAGAATGTAATTGAAGCATTAGAAAAAATCTCCAGACAATTAAAGACATTTAAAAAAGTACCAGAAAATGGGATGGCAATCTTCTCAGGTAATGTTGGAGGAGATGAACAATCAGATGTGCAGATATGGATTATTGAGCCACCAAAACCATTAAATATTAAGTTATATAGGTGTGACCAATTATTTGTCTTAGACCCGTTAAAAGAAATGATAGAAACAGAAGAAGTTTATGGTTTATTAATAATAGATAGAAAAGAAGCAACAATTGGGTTATTAGAAGGTAAACAAATTAATGTTCTGCAAGAACTAACTTCAGGAGTGCCAGGCAGTATGAGAGCAGGTGGGCAATCAAGCCAACGTTTTGAACGATTAATAGATGAAAAAGCAAAAAGCTTTTTCAGAAGAGTATCAGAAACTATGAAAAAACACTTCTTTGAAAAAGAGAATTTAAAAGGCATATTAATTGGAGGTCCTGTACCTACAAAAGAAGAGTTTTTAGAATCAGGCAATCTTACAACATCTTTAAAAAATAAAGTGCTTGCAATGAAAGATATAGGAGATACAGGCAAGCATGGTTTAGAAACTCTTGTATCATCAAGTGAAGACATATTAGCAGAACAAGAAATAACAAGGCAGAAACACTTATTAGATAAATTCTTTGAAACACTAGCTAAAGAACCAGATAAAGTAACATATGGGGAACAAGAAGTACAATATAGATTACAAGAAGGTTCAGTAGATAAATTAATATTATCTAAATCTCTTTCAAAAGATAAAAGAAAACATTTTGAAGAGCTTGCTAAACAAACCTCTGCAGAAGTACATATAGTAACAAATGAAACCTCTCAAGGAGTGCAATTTGACAACCTAGGAGGTATAGCAGGCTTACTAAGATTCGCAATCCCAACTTAAAATGAGGTATAAACAAGGATTTCAATGTCTGACTAAGTTTATGATAGCTGGCATCAGCTTTGCATGCTTAGGTATTATTTTGCTATATATATTCACAGATATTATTGGCATCTTCTATCTATTATCAGCTATTCTCACATTTATCATATGCTCAACAGGTAACTTTCTTATTAATAAGAAATATACCTTCCAGGAATCAATTAGAGAAGGCATAGCGAGAAAATATATCGGATTTATAGCAATTAATACATCAGCCCTGTTTGTAAACCTATTTTTCCTAGCATTATTAACAGAGGTTATTGGCATCTATTACTTGTTATCATATATAGTGGCCATGTGTTGTGCATTTTTTATAAATTTCTTTGGTGTTAAAACACTTATCTTCAAATAATGGTAGAAAGTAAGGAAACAGCAGAAGAACTAGAGAATGTATTTGATGAAAAAGAAAAAGAAGCAGAAGAAAAAACAGAAGCTGCATTATTCATAGCAGGCAGGTTTCTCTCATTACAAGAATTAATCATGCTAACAGATATCAACCCAATCATGTTAAAAGAAATCTTATCTAGATTAGAGAAGAGATATGCAAAAGGAGCTATACAAATTACAAGAAGAAATAATAATTGGAAGATGGATGTATCTAATAAATATACATATATGATTAATAAATTAGCAGGAGGACAAGAAGAATTTTCAAAAGCTGAAAAAGAAACTCTTGCTATAATTGCTTATAAACAACCAATTAAACAATCAATTATTGTGAAGATTAGGGGTAATAAGGCATATGAACATATTAAGAAGTTTAAAGAATTAGGCTTACTAACTGCAAAAAAAGCAGGACATACATCAATTTTAGAATTAACAAAAGATTTCTATGATTATTTTAATCTGGAGGAAAAAGAATAATGCCTGTCTTACCCTACATCTATTTAGGTTATATGTTTATAGCAATCTATTTCCTTACATTCTTCTTAATATTATATACTAAGAATAGAAAGAATATATTCAAATCACCCAAACTCACTAAAAGATACACCCTCTCTGTGTTAATACCTGCTTATAATGAAGAAGAATCTATACAACCAACTATTGAAGCAGTTATGAATTCAGATTATGAATTAAAAGAAGTTATTGTTATTAATGATGGTTCAACAGACAAAACAGTTGACAAGGTTAAGGAAATGCAAAAGAAGTATAAAATACTGAAATTACTTAACAAAAGAAATACTGGAAAAGCAGATTCATTAAATAAGGGCATAGCACAGGCTAAAGGAGAACTAATAGCAATCACTGATTCAGATTCATTTCCACAAAAAGATGCCATCAGTAAATTAATTGGTTTTTTTGATGATGAAAAAGTAGGAGCAGCAACACCATTGATCTTAGTTAGAAACAAGAATAAATTCTTTGAAAAATTACAAGCATTTGAATATGCAATCATAGCATTAACAAGGAAATTATTGAGTTATGTAGATGCTATATATGTAACACCAGGCCCACTCGCTATTTACAGGAGGAAAGCATTACAGGAAGTAGGAGGTTTTGATCCAAATAATATAACAGAGGATATTGAGTTAACATGGAGATTAGCAGCCGAAGGATGGAAGAGAGAAATGTCTTTACAAGCTAAGGTAACAACGATTGTACCTAATAAACTGAAAAAATGGTTTAAACAGAGACAGAGATGGAGTATAGGGGGAACACAAACTATCTGGAAATATAAAAATTATTTTCTTAGAAAAGGGATAACTGGGTATTTTATCCTACCTTTCTTTGTTGTCTCTACTTTCTTAGGATTATTGGGTTTATGTATCTTCCTTTATCTTGCTATATCAAGAATTATTAATCAATACTTTTTTTTAAAATTTACATTTGTAGCAGAAACAGCTGTAGTTTCATTAGATAGCCTCTACTTCACACCATCAGTATTAAATTATCTTGGTGTAGTGCTGTTTATAGCCAGTATGTTTTACACCTTTTTCCTTCTCTACTTAATAAAAGAAGATACATTTAGAAAAAAGAATTTCTTTACTATCTTATTTTATTTAGTTGCCTATCTTGCCATCTATCCTGTAATTCTTGTAACCGCAATATTTAAATTGCTAAGAAAAGATATATCATGGTAATGAATAATAAACATAGCTTTTGGGAAGCACTAATCATAACCATATTCATATTTGGTATTGGTATTTTAATAGGCTTGTTTATTGAGAATAGTCGCTCAGACGAGGTTTCAGAAATGTATCTCAAATCTCAGATAAATCTACTTGATGTCCAGCTACAATCACAATTAATAGAGAGGGGGGAGATAGATTGTGATTATGCTGTTGAAAGCAATATTAATTTTGGTGATAGAATATATCAGGAAGCTAAAAAATTAACAAGGTATGAATCTGCAAGTAGGATTACTGACAGCCTGATACAACAGCACAGGAGATATGACTTATTAAGAACACTTTTTTGGGTCAATAGTATTAATATAAAGGAGGAATGTAATCATCCTTTTCATACTATTGTCTATTTATATAGTTATGAACCAGATAATTCAGAGAAGAAACAAACACAGGCAGTATTCTCTAGATATTTGGAGCAGTTAAAGCAGGAAAAGGGAAATGAAATTGTGCTAATCCCAATAGCAACTAATCTAGATATTACTTATATAAATCTGTTGATGAATAAGTATAATATTACAAGTGAGGAATTGCCTTTGGTGTTGGTAGATGAAAATGATAAGGTTCGTAGCATTGATAACCTAAAAGATATCCAACAGTTAATATAAACTATACATCTCATTACAATAATCCTTAAAAATCATATTCACTCATCATAGATATGAGATGTGAAATCTGTGGCAAGAGTGATGATGAAGCTAATTTAAAAGAAGGCATCTCCCAGAATAGGATTATTACTGTTTGTGATAAGTGCGCTGAATTAGAAAACATCCCATTAATAGAAAAACCATCTTCTTATCAATTAGAACAAGCTGACCGGCAGGCAACAGTAAGGGAGAGAATGGAAAAGCTGTCTGGCATGGATACACCAGTTAGCAAAGACCAAGAAGTAGCTAGTAAACATCTAGCTAAATTAAGAATTCCACCTAAAAAGCAGAACCATCCAGACTTGTTAGAAAATTATGACTGGAAATTGAAAATGGCAAGAAGAAAGCAGAAACTTTCCTGCAAACAATTAGCAGAACAAACAGGCATATCACAAGAAACCATCCAACAAATTGAAAGAGGCATATTGCCAGATAATTTCCATGATATTATGAAGACATTAGAAGGCAAGCTTAACATCCAACTGCTCTCCCAACATGCTCAGAAGATTAGTTTTAAAAAGCATGAAGATGAGGAAAAGAAAATCCTGCAACAAGTTGAAGAGAAAATGAATCAGCAAGAGCAAGCACAACAAACTGAACACAATCAACAGGACAAATCAGGAAAAACTGAGAAAATAGAAAGAATGCAGAAAGGTGAATTAGATTTTTCAAAAGATAATTTAAATGACATCACATTAAAAGATCTGCAAGATGCTCATTATAAAAAGCAAAAGGAAAACATGTTTGGTGATGATGTTGAGATAGATGAATAATGGATTATGTAGATTTTATATATGCTATAGTAGCAGGTATTCTTTCAGGGTTTATTATATTGCTTTATTCTGAAGTTTTAAGGTATACTAAAAAAAGTAATTTAAATTTCATTATTAAAATTCTCTTACCTTCAATATTAACAATAATCTCCCTATTAATTACCCTGTTAATCAGCTCTATCTTATTAACCTAAATATCTAACCTGTCCAGGTCTTGGCTCATATAACAATCCCTCTTCTAACATCTTCTTAATCTCTTGATTAATGAGATCAGGACTTGCATCTAATTCCATTACTAATGTTTCTGTATCTATGCCCCCTGTTTCCTCAGCTGTCTTAATCTTCTCTAATATACTATCTCTTAATGGCACATTGCCTTCATTAACAGGCATCTCCTTTTTCTTTTCTTGTATCTCTAATTTCCTAACAAGTAGCCATTGTGGATCTACTTTTTTAACAATCTCTGGCAATATATAGAGTTCATTATTATACTCCCTAATATTCCCTATGATTTGTAATGTATCTCCTTGTGAAAAACTTTCTAACCATGGTACATCATCTCCAAATACCCTTAATTGTATTTGTCCAGAAGCATCATCTACTGTCAAGGTTGCATATTTCTTATTATCAGATACAAATTTATCAACACAATTAGCAAGGATATTTACCCTAGATAGCTTTTTATCACCTAATTCAGCAAATAATAACTTACCTTCTTCCATAATTGGCTTGCTTTTCAAAACATCACCTATCCTAATCTTATAAGCAATATTCCTCTCTTTTCTTTGTTGTTCTGGCATGTGTTAGCATATAAAAGTAGTTTTATAAACATTATTGGGGTTGAGTATATTGTTAAACCAGAATATTTAATAACCCCTATTATTTTATTTTAATATGCACATTTTTGGAAACAAGAAACAGGAAGCAAAACCAAAAGAGAGACATATTTCAGATATATTAGTAAATGATTCAGATGCAGAGAGGAAATGGGGGTTATTAGATTACACTCAATCACCTGAAGAATTTTTAACAGATGTACATAACTTTCCTTTTGAAAGAAGAGGTCTTCTTATAGTAGGTCCAATAGTTAAATTAGCTGGCTTAGTTAAGGGATTTCGTAAGGATCCAACCATGTCTGATAATAATGCTCTATGTTATGATGGGTTTCTACTCGTAGGAGATAAACCTTTCTATTTTGAAGGTAAAAGATTGAGAGAAAACATTCCTGATTTTGAATTAGAAGAAGCAATATTTAGAGCAGGTAGAGAAACACCCATCACAATGACAGCAGGAGTATATAATGAAAACGATTATTATAAATTGCGCACCTTTGTAGTTCAATTAGGTGAATATAGTTCACCACCAAGAAGATGATTACATTCTCTGGATATAACCCTTTTTAGGCCTGAATAAGTCTCCAGCTCGTATCAACTTATCAATAGCTTCATCCATCTCAGTCTGCTTCATCTTATCTTGCAAAGCTTTTTCAACCTCTTCTATAGGTATAAGCTTGCCTAATCTATTTTCTAATGATTCAATAGTCTCTCTAACAATCTGTATCTTACCTCGTTTAGAAGCAGGATTACCAGATAATTTATCAATATCTATTGTCTTAGTCTCATCATCATAACCTACTTGCATCAAATAGTATCGCACTAAATCAATAGCAGCTAGTGCATCTTTCTTCTCTACCTGCTTACTCAATCTCGCTCTAGCATGTGCTTCTGATATCCTGATTAATGCTTCTAATTGCCTGGCTGATATAGGTATGGGCTTAACAGGGCTGTCTGAAAAAGCAGGCTGATTTCTCAACTCAACATAGAATTTTTTCATCTCATTAACAGCTTCTTCTGTTAATAATGGCTGGATTTTCTGTTTTGCATAGGATATATATTTTCTTAACACTTCTCTTTCAATAATCTCATGCTCACTTACCTTTCTATGTTCATCTAATACATGAGAAGCAATAGACTCATCTCTTTCCCTATTAGGCACATCCTTTAATATGAAAATAGCATCAAACCTATTTAATAATGATGGAGCAAGATTAACCTGTTTAGCAATCATTTCAGATGCATCAAATCTGCCAAATTTTGGATTAGCAGCTGCTAATACAGCTGTCTGACTTCTTAATGTAGCCTGTACATTTGCCTTACTAATAGTAACTGTCTGCTGTTCTAAAGATTCATGCATTGTAGACCTATCATTCTCATCCATCTTTTCTAACTCATCTATACATACCAGTCCTTTATTAGATAAAACCATAGCACCTGCTTCTAAACTCCATCCTTTTAAAAATTCATCTCTTACTACACTAGCTGTCAATCCAGCACCAGATGAACTCTTACCACTTACATATCTGCCCTTAGGAGCAATACCTGAGATATATTTTAACATAACAGATTTAGCAACACCAGGGTCTCCTACAAGCAAGACATGTATATCTCCTCTTGTTTGTGTGCCATCACTCCTCTCTTTCTTAACACCCCCAAATAATTGCATTGCCAATGCCATCTTAACCTCTTCATGCCCCCAGATAGATGGAGCAATACTTTTAACAATCCTCTTGATTATATTAGGATCAGCAGCTAGCTCTTTAATCTCTCTTTCATCTTCATCATTAATCTTTATATCTTCAAATGTCTCTTCTAGAGGAATGACATTATTAGCTTCTACAGCTAAATCAAACCTAGTTAACATATTGCCTGCTGATGAAGTTAAAGAAACCTCTTTTAATACACCAATAATCTTAACCCTGCTTCCAGGCGTAGTTCTCTCTTCCATTTTTGGTTCTACTAAATCCTCTTTTAAAAATACAGTCATCCTCTTTGGTTGCTCTCCACCTGTTAATGAATCTGGTGATTCCTCTATAACTAATCTTTGAGCATCAACCATATCCTTATCTACTTGTTTAAAACCACCCCGCCTACCACATGAACATCTAGATGGCTCTTTGAATTTCTTATCTATTTGTAAGACTGAGATAATAGTGCCACAAGAAGGACATTCAAATTTTGCATTCACAACCTGAGGACGCACTTCACTAGCCTGCCTTACTATGCCCTCAATCTCTATTAATGTACCCAGATGTTTAGCTCTAATATCCCTAACCTTTACTTTTTGTGTTGAAGCTATACTTTTTAATCTCACTCTTGATTTTTTAGGAGCCCATTCTAATTCTTCTAATGCTAATTCTAGTATTTGTAATGTCTCTTCTGGTCTTTCTATAAAGATCTCTGCAAGATTAGGTGATTCCTCTGCTAGTTCATGAAAATCAATTCTAACTACTTTTTCACCTGATTTAGCACTCTCACCAACCTCTTTCTTATGTGATTCAAAAAAATCCTTAGCTTCTATTAATAATTCATCTTGTTTTAAGGTTTCAGCCTGACGCTCTTTTGCCATATAAAAATCAAGAATATGTGCTTTTTATAAATTGTTGTGATTTCTTGCTAATTATAAACAAATTCTGGCCTTGCTATAATGTCCTTTTCATTCACTCTTTTAGCTATCTCTATTAGCTTGTTTCCAGAAAATAATGCAAATTTGTCTGGCACCTTTCCACTTATGTCTTTTTTTTCAATAGGCTTGCCTGTTAATAATTGCTTTAATCTCTTTTTGCCAGCTTTAAATTGTTTTTCTGGCAAGATTTTTTTAATAGCTTCTTCACCTGATATTAATTCATCTTGTAACTGCTTATCTTTAACCAGATTGTCTAATTCATATAATGTGATAGATTGCTCTATATTAAAAATCCCTGCTTTTATTCTTCTTAATTCAAGCATATGTGCTCCTCCTATTTTTTCACCTAAATCAGAACATAATTTTCTAATATATGTGCCTCCTTGTACATCTGCTATAAATAAGATATCTCTATTTTGTTTTTCTAATAATTGCCATTTTCTTACCTCTCTTTCCCTTTCCTGCCTCTTTACCCTTGATTTAACAGGTGGTTTTTGTATAATCTTACCTGTAAATTTCTTATTAATTATTGTTTGTATCTCCTTTATACTTATATCTTTATGTATATGTAAGATACCTATATATTGCTTATAATGTCCTATAAAATAACCAGTTAATTTAACAGCCCTGCCTAATGCAATAGGCAGAACACCTGTAACAGCAGGGTCTAGAGTCCCAAAATGAGATGCCTTTTTAACACCTACTAGCTTGGCAACATGCTCAACTACATCAAAACTAGTCATCCCAGCTGGCTTATCTATGTTTATAATCGAAAAATTCTTATCTGCCATGTTTATAGATAGAGCATGGGTTTTTATACATTATCAAATCTTATAATGATTTTATTTATATACTACTAGAGATGCCCACTACTTCTTAATCTAATATATTAAACAAATATTAATAGAATTAAAATTATTACAATCATCTATCTCTTTAATGCCTTTCTCTGCATAACTTCTGATTGTTGAGCTTGTTTTTGTTTTTTAGCACCAGCTTGTTTCTTCATTTCCTTAGCTTGTTTTTCTTGTTCCTGCAGCTTCTTTTCAGCACCTGCTTTTTCCTTTTCTTCCTCACCCTCAT
>JBNGDY010000006.1:14912-15817 GCA_049975665.1 Candidatus Nanoarchaeia archaeon
CTTCTAACTTCTTCTCATCTAATTGCAACTTCTTAGCTTTTTGCATATCCCATCTTACTTTTTCTGGTATCTCTGCTAATTGAGCTTTAACAATCCCATCCTGATTTTTACTAGCTTTAACCTTTATTTTAGCAGGTGGCTTCTTTATACCTCTAAACCAGACTTCATTATTCAGATAAATATCTACTTTCACTTTTCTAATATCCCTATCTTCTACTTTCATATGTCTTGCTAAGAACTCTTTTATTGCTTTAACAGCTTTTTTAGCTCTTCTATATCTTGGCACTTTTAATATTGCTCTTCTTAATGGGATGACATACTCTCTTTCTAGAATAATTTTCTCTTCCTGCTCTTTTTTCTCTTCCTTAACCTGTGATTTTTGTTTATCTGGTTGTTTCTCCTGTGCTTGTTCCTGCTCGTTCTTAACTTGTTCTTTCTGAGTATTTGCTTCTTTCTTTTGCTGCTTTTTCTTTGTTGCCTTCTTATTAGTTTGATTTTTAGATTGTTCAGTTTGAGTTTTCTTATTATCTTCATCTTGCTTTTCCTTCTTACTTGACTTTTTCTGTGCCATCATCCTAAATAATCCTTTCTAACTTTTCTTGGTTTAATTTTTAATTTTCTTATTCTCCAGTTTCTTCTAACTCTTGTAATTGCAGATGGATGTACTCTCTTACCTTGTCCAAATTTTCTTAAAACTGTCCAGATAGGAGCCCAGTTAGTTCTTTTATTCTGTTTTTCTAAATGTTTCTTCTTACTACCTCTAGCTTTCCTGCTTGCCATCTTCTCTACTCCTCCCTAATTTTCTTTTATGCAAATCTTGAGAAAGATAACCTGCTAGTCCCCCGCCCTCTCTTTCTACAATCTCCTGAGAAACAATATGATAACTACTTGGAGCAGTTATATCT
>JBNGDY010000007.1:0-14237 GCA_049975665.1 Candidatus Nanoarchaeia archaeon
AGGGACTGGGATTATAAAATGCTGACAAGTTATGATAATTATAAAATTGTTTCTTAGACATCTCCAAGGTTGTTAATATCTTCTGCTTTTCTTTCTCTCCCAAACCATCAATAACCTCCTTAATCCCTCTTACCATAATATCTTCATCTTTAAAAACATCTAATAAATTAATCTGCTTCAATCTCTTCTCACTAATATTAATCTTATAAGGCAAACTAATTTCATCACCAATTTTCAAATCACTTGTTCTCTTCTTTTTGCCATTAATCAAAAACTTATGATTCTCAGTAACCCTTATCCTCCTTCCTGTTGCTGTTCTTATTTCATACATCCTTCTTTTAGCATGTTTAGTAAAATTATTAATACCAACCTCTTTAAACCTGTTATCAAAACCAATTGTCTCAAATCCCTGAACTTGCTTTTCTTTTGTACCAAAATTATCCACCTCTTTGATTGGATTTAAATCCTCTACTAACTCTCCAATCTTCTTCAATCTCCATTCACCATTTTGCTTAATAGGCAAATATGTATTAAAATCAAAACAATCTCTTCTCATTGCAGCATGCATATAAGGACTAGCTAACAATCCTTGTAATTTCGCAAACCCAATAATTCTTCCAATAACACCAGCACAATTATGAGGAGCCATACATGCAACTAAATGCCCTACTAAATCCTCTTTCTTATTCAAATTATAATAAGCAGGCAACTTATACAACCTCTCTAATTCTTCATCTATAAAATTAGCAATCCTCATAAAAACCTCATCAGCTCTCTCCTGCTTAGTATCTAGACAAGCAGGCAAAATAACATCATGAGGCATTAATTCTAAAATCTGCTCTTCTTCTTGCAATGTTTTACCATAAATATCTTTTAAATATCCTAGCTCTTTTAATTTTTCTATACTTGTACCAACCTCTTTAGGTTTAAAATGTGTAACAGGCAATTCAGTAGCATCATATCTAATTGTGCCATCTTTATTAACATTTAAATTATGTCTTGCTCTTAATATGCCTTTACCAAGATGTTCAAAATCATGTTCCTTACTTGACGTGCCTCTAACCCCTTTAATCATCTCAGGCACCTCATGCCTATCTAAACCAAGCTTATTAATAGCATCTTCAAAATAATGTTTAACATCAATCCTCCTCTCTCTATATGCCTTACTCTCATGTTCCTCACACCTACCTTCCTTATTACAAACAGGACAATAATAAACCTTCTTAGTGGGCTTACCACACTTCTCACACACTTTATAGATTGTATCACCACACTCACACCTATATATAGGAAAATCAGCTTTTACATAACCCTTTTCAACAGCCTCCCTCACACTCCTCAATCTACCACCTTGCTCACCAATTGGGAAAAGCCCATTAGGACTACCTGTTAATTTCCTTAATTTAGCTTTCTCAGGCCTGCCCATCCTAGAACCAATAAATACACCAGTCTTATCTCTAATCTCAAATTCAGATTTCTTATTCACTGCTTCTAATACATCTCCTTTAATATGTTCAAAATCACCAATATTAACTAACAAAGCCTTGCCCTTCTTAACAACAACATTATCCATAACCACATCATGCTCAGCACCTATTAATTCCAAGGCTCTTTTCCCTACTTTCAAAGATTCTTGCTTACTTTTCTCATAAGGCAGTATCAACTTCTCTTCTTCAAGCCTGCCTAAAGCTAACCAATCTAATAAAGAATTAAACTGCTCATCATTAATCTGATTCCAGTAAAAAATATATCTGGGATGTAATGGCAAAGAATACTTCTTACTTAATGTTATAGCTTGTTCTAAAGACACATCAACAACAACAAGCTCCTCACCTGTCACAGCTAACTTCCTTTCTAATTGCTTTTCCCACCACTCTTCTACATAACCAGATTTCAATAAATCTGAATTTCTATTAATCACATCACCTAATGGAAATAACATATCACCTAAAAATAATATCTCTTCAACCTTATCCTTAACCTGCCTTGCTTCTTCCTCATCTTGTAATTGCTTCACACTCCCATCTTTAAACTTAACAATAGGCCCATCAATACTATCACATGCTGTAACAACACACCCTTTAGTTGGCTTTTCTATTTTTAATTGTGTGCCTGATGATAAAAAACCATTTGTTATTATCATAGTAGCAGGATGTATAGATACAGCTGAAAAACCACATACCCTTGACCTACCATATCTAAACCTAAAACCACCTTGCTTACCAGGATGTCCATAAACAGGTCTGCCAGCAACTAAATCATTAATATATGTAGCTCCAGCTGATTTACTGCCAGACTCTCTTTTCTTATGTAACTCAATATAATCTTCTAAAAAATCCCATCCAGTTGACTTAAACCCTTTTTCCTTAGCTGATTTTAATTGTCTATATCCTTTAGCAGCTTTTTGAGCCAAACCCTCTGAAAATGCTAAACACATCCCGCCCCTGATAAAATTAGTATCTACCCTAGGCAGGTCTTTATAATTAGACACCTCTTTCTGCTCAGTCGGCTCTCCAGCTATTTGTATAGGTAAATTTTTTGCCAATAACTCAATCTCCTCTTCTGTTGGCAAATATTGCAAATTAGTAACCCTCTCATGATAATCATAATTTTCAGTTATATATCTCTTAATCTCCTGTTCTGAGGGATCATATTTAGCAAACCCAAATAACTCCCTTAAATAATCAATTAATAACAACACGACACATGTTGCAGTTGTTCCTGCAGAACGAATAGGTCCAGAAAAATAAGCAATAAAATAATCCTTGCCTTCTTTAGTCTTACCTAATTTTAATCCAGTATAACCCTCAATAGGTGAAGCAACAACACCTAATGTATTATAAGCAAAACCTACTCTAATACCAGCATCTATTGCTTCTAACAAAGAAGAAAATTTACAAAATTTCTCCTTAGCAATCTCCTCAGCAATCTGAAAAGAAACAGCAACATCTAACTGTCCATACTCTTTTTCTAATTCTAATATCCTGTTAACAATCTTCTTATCTTTTATTTGTGGATAAATACTAGATATTAAACCAACAGATTTCTCAGCCAGAGACATAGCTAAAGGGATTTCTACTTTATTAACAGGATCAATTAATTTTTGTCTGGCTTTTTCAGCTATATCATACTCTTTTTTCACACTTTCAACTAATTGCTTAAAATATTTTTCACTCATATTCCCTCACAACCTCTAAAATCTCCTCCCAATTTCCAACCCTCTTTATATTAGAATGCTCAATCCCTTTATTCCAAGGTTTGTCTAATAATAAAACATTAATGCCCTTTCCTGCATAATCTTTTGCAAAACAACTATCATCTATCCATAACCTAACACCTCTCGCTTTCAATATCTTGTATTTATTTCTAAAATCAGTATGAAATACTGCAAATTTATATGTTGGAAAATATTTCTTAAAAAACTCCTCTGTTTTCTGTTTATGGCTTTCTGGTCTTGCTGTGACAAATAATAACTCGTGTTTTTTATTTAATTTAGAAATAGCATCTCTAGCCCCCTCAACCAATCTAATATTATCAAAATATCTAGATTTCAAAAACATTTCTCTCAATCTCTCAGCCTCCTGCTTATTGATATTCATTGTTTTGGAAAAACTAAAATCCTCAAAATTATTTACATCTATATTCTTATTAAAATAATCATTATAAAATTCACAAAAACCCTCTAAATATTGGGCAATAGTCTCATCAATATCTATGCCTATTTTCATTTTTCAGCCTCCTTTTCTTCTAATGTTTTATATGAATGTTCATCTGAAAAATCCATTATCTTTATTTCCCTAGTCTTTAAATTAAATATAGGCACCTTACAAGGATCTGGATGATTACCTACTTTTTCTTCAAAAGGGGTTATAGACTGCCAGCAACTACCTGCTATTGTTAAAATATTATTATACATGCCAACATCACTCCTATGCCAATCACCTGTAGCAACAATATCAGGCACATGTTTAATTACTAATGGATCCTCCTTCTCACCAGGTATATATGTATTTGTTGTACCATGCATTGGAGCTAAATGCCTCCTCTTCAACACCTCTCTCACCATCCTAGCAGGAGAATCATGCCCATAATTCAGCCTAATATCCTCTATCTCATCAACCATGCCATGAAAACCAGCACCATGATACATCAATACCTTAAAACCACCATCAATCTCAACTAAAGCAGGATTAGGCACTAATTCTAAATTCTCAATATCATATAAATCAGGAGCCCATTCCTCTCCAATAATCGGCTGTGGTTCAGCTACTCTAACAGCATCATGCTGTCCAGGACAATAAATAATCTTAATATCTCTTCTAATTAATTTTAATATCTCTGCCAGTTTCTTATACTGCTCTTTAATATCTTTTATTGTAAGCAATTTATCTTGCCCAGGAAAAATCCCAACACCATCTACACCATCACCTACAACAAACAAATATTTAACCTTCTTAGCAATCTCTTTCTGATTGCTGTCACCTTCTTCACCATTCAGCCATTTAATAAACCTCATTAATGGCTCTTCTAAAAACATCTTACTACCAACATGAAAATCACTGGTAAATGCAACCAATTCCTCTTTCTTATGTTTCTTTTTTTTTATTAATCCAGCATCTGGGAAAATAATATTATTAGCAAATACTAGTTCCTTACCATTACAAGATATCTCAAAAGCAACAATATCATCTACTAACAAGTCCTTAGCTTGATTAAATAATTCAGGTCTATTCTGATTTACAAGCACCTTAGCTTCTCCAGTCATATCCTCTACTTCTAAAAAAATATTCTTATTCTTTGTAATTCGTTTAGAAGATACCATTGCAATAATAGTATAATTACCTTTAGACATTCTTCTAATAGATGTTAAATTCTCTAATCCCTTACCCTCTAATATCTTCTTTATAGTGTCATATCTGGCTCTAAAATGCTTAACAAAATCACTAACCTCTACCTTTTTAGGTGGTAATGCAGGTGAAGATAATAATTTAAATCTACCTTCTTCAACATCTTCACTAACCTGCTCTACCTCTTTCTGCTCAATCTCCTGCCTACTATAACCTAAATTAATAAATAATCTTTCTAAAACAGGTTTGCCAGCTACCTTCTTAATCCTCTCTACATTCTGATAAACCAATGATTTAGTAATTACTCTTTCACTTGTGTTTAAATTACCCAATACCTCTATAAATGCCTTAGCTGACTGATCATCTAAATCTAATAAAAGATTTAACATCTCCCTATCTAAAAGAAAGCCCTTGCTCATACATGTTTTTAATATCTCATTTTTCATTATAAATTTAAACTCTCTATTAAAATAGCTTCTGCCTTATCTCTTAAATTCTCAGGTATGGATAATTTAATTTCCCTGGTCCGCCCATGCCTGCCTTTAGATATGACTCTTGCATTTATCAAACCCAACATATCAATCTCAGCAATAATATCGCTCACCCTTCTTTGTGTTAATACTTCTGTCTTAATTTTCTCACATACAGATTGATAATAATTATAAACATCACCTGTAAAAAATTTATTATTAGGATCTTCTTTAGTTAAATTAAATATAGAATATAAAACAATCTGAAATTGTTTAGGTTCAGTCTCAATAATATCTAAAATCTTATCCTTTTCTATCTTCTTATTCGCTAAATCAATATATTTTAAATCAATATTCTTTTTACCATCTCTCTCACTTAATTCACCAGCTATCCTCAACAAATCTAATGCACGCCTGGCATCACCATGTTCCCTAGCTGCAAAAGCAGCACATTTTGATATCACCCCATCATCTACAGCACCTTGTTTAAATGCATCCTTACACCTTTCATTTAAAATATCCTGTAATTGTAATGCATTATACGGAGGAAAAACAATCTCCTCCTCACCTAAACTAGACCTTACTCTAGGATCAATATTATCTAAAAATGTAACATCATTAGATATACCAATTAAAGAGATTTGAGCCTGACTTAATTCTGAATTTAATCTAGTTAAATTATATAAAAACCCATCTGAAATCTTACTAACTGCCTGATCAATCTCATCAAAAACCAATACAATCAATTGCTTTTTATTATCTATTAAATCAATAAACCTGCCATATACTTGGTCTGTTGGCAATCCAGTAGCAGGCACATTGCCCCCTAATTTCTGTATTAATGCAGCTAATATCCTATACTCAGTATCAGCTACCTTTCTTAATTTACAATTTAAATACTCTATTCTAACATCCACACCAAACCTATCAGCCTGTTTCATTAATTGTTCTCTAACATATTGTATAGATAAAGTCTTACCAGTACCTGTTTTCCCATATAAAAACAAATTACTTGACCTTTCTCCTCTTAAAATAGGTGCTAAAATACTAGCTAATTGCTTAATCTGCTCTTCCCTATGAGGGATATTATCCGGTGTATATCTAACCTGCAAAACAGACTTATCCTTAAATAAGCTATCATGCATTACTGAATTAAAAATATCATCTAATTGAACACCCATTTTCAATAAATACCAACCAATCATATTTAAATTTTAGTATACTTGAAAATATGCTTCCCACACCTTTGTTTCATATAGAAAATAAAAATTATCCTCGAAAAACTGATTAACCTAAAAACAAACCAATATTTAATTGTTATCACATAAAAAGAAAAACAAATTTTTGTTTGATTTTGTCGACGATAAAAAAATCATCAAAAAACCACTAAATTTTAAGTAAAAATAAATAAAATCATAAGAAATAAACTAAATTACTCTGACCCCTTTGTTTCCTTTCCAAAAGAAATCAAATAATACCTAAAATCAAACAGAAATATACTAATATATTGTATATATTATAATATATATAATATATAATATAAAAACTTATAAATAAAATAAAGAAAAATCAAAATTCACATACCCTTTTTAAAACTTTCCACAAGAAATCATAGGGTAGGGGTCAAATCCTTACTTACCTTTATAATATTTATATTACTAATCCTTAAATTAAACATCTAATACCAATTAAACAAGATTACCATCTTCTCACTATTATTTATCCATCACAATATTGAACAACAAAACAATCCCTTCATATCCTTTTCATCTTAAACCCAATTCCTAACATCCACACCAAACCCTACATCTCCTAATAACAACATCACTAAAACCAATATAATAATATAAATCTATAAATCATCAACACCACCAAAATAATACCAACATAATAACACTCTAAAACATATTATATATTACAGAAACATTTATAAAATATCCCAACCCATACTAAACATGGATAAGAAACCATTTAACTCATTATTAAACAAACAAGTTGTTACAAAAGATGGTAAAAGACTTGGTTCTGTTAAGGATATAACATTTGAAGCAAGAACAGGAGAATTAATACATATAGTATTAAAAAATCTAACCTCTTACACATCTAATCTATCATTAGAAAGAACAGAATCAAAAGAAGCTTTAGTCCCATATAATTCTGTTATAGCAGTAGGTGACTTTATAGTTGTATCAGAAGAAGATTTAATGTAAATATTACTATATTCTAAACAAATTTAATAAATCTCCATAACTCAAATCAAATAATACCCCTAATCAACACAAATTAATAATCTAAAATCATTCTTACCTACAACACTAACATATCTAACCTAATAAACACAATATTAATATAATTATAAAAAACACATCAAAATACATAAAAATACAAAGCCTAAAATACAATAAACTTTAAAAACCTAATAAACAATTCCTAATATGGCAAAACAAGATAGAAACATTAGATTAGGTGGATTCCAGCTTAATAAAATAAGTGCAGAAAAAAATTCAAATTTTAAAGGCAAGTTAGAAATAGACTCTAATATTAATTTAAAAAATATAGAAAAATACAAGCCAGATATAGCTAAACAAGACTCATTAAAAATAGAATTTTCATTTAAAATTGATTATAAAGAATTAGGTAATATTAATCTAGAAGGGAGTTTATTTCTTATTTTAGATAATAAAACAATGAAAGAAATATTACAAGGATGGGAAAAAAACAACATACCACAAGAATTACATATTACCTTATTAAATATTATAGTACAAAAATCCTCATTAAGAGCCTTTGAATTAGAAGAAGAATTAGGATTACCACTACATATTAGATTACCAAGATTACAACCACAACAAAACAAAAAATAATTCTTTAAAAACAATTAATTTTTATATCACCTATTCTTAATAATCTAGCCTGAGTCGCACAATGGTAGTGCAACTGCCTCGAAAGCAGTGCCTTATGGCCTCCAGGTTCAATTCCTGGCTCAGGCGTTAAAATCCCCAAAATCATATACCTTATCACCAACTACATAAATCCTGCCATTCAATCCTTGTTCTCTAATATCCTGCCCCTCAACTAATGGGAAAAAACTAGGCACAACCAATTCCTTCTTATTATAAACAAAACACTTATACATTTCCACTTTAACATCATCTCTTAATTTAATAGCAGGATGAAAATGTCCCTTTACAACCAAATGATTCTTATATTGATCTAAACCAATCTTTTTTAAACTATATTTATCACCATGTATAAATAATACATCATCTTCCTGCCAAGAATCTACTAATCTAACATCAGCTTGCCACCTATCAATAACAGGTTTTAAAATATTATCATGATTACCTTTAACAATTACAATCTCCCTTATACCTTTTTGCTGGAAAAAATCCAACAATCTCTTAAAATCCCTAAATTCCTCTTGCAAAACACCTGCAAAATAATGTTTAACATCACCCAATAACAAAACTCTGTTTAATTTACCCTTCTTTCTAACCCTATTAATAATCTTTTCTAATAAATCAAATGTTTCCTTCATCTGTCTTTTTGGAAAACTCCAGCCCTGTTCATGTAACATATTCTCATAACCTAAATGTAAATCACCAATTACAAGCAAGCTCTTAGACCTCCAATATAAACATCTATCTATGACTTCAAACCTGTTTATCTTCATATCAATTATAAGAAAATATTATTTATAAATCCTAAACCCATAATTAATCCAGCACCTAAATCTACTAATCTCATTGAAAAAGACATTAAAATTAAACCTTTAAAATATCTTGCTCTTCTCCTTGCCTATTAAATAAACTAGACAAACTTTCACCTTTAACAGTTCTATAAATAGCTTCTCCAAATAAATTAACTAATGAAACAACCTCTAAATTCTCAAAACCATTTTTATTAATTGTATCACTTATCATTACCTTATCAAATACATTAAACTTACCTATACCTTCTGTAAATAAACCATGTGTACCATATGCATATACTTTCTTAGCGCCTTTTTCTTTCAATGCCTCAGCAGTCTTAACCAATGTATTACCTGTGTCAATAATATCATCAACAATCAAGCAATTCTTATTATTAACATCCCCTATAACCAAACTCTTCTCAACCTCATTTTCTTTTTTCCTAGTTTTATGTGAAAAAGCCACACCAACATCAAAACCCTCATCATGCAACCTCTTAACTAAAGATTCAGCTCTTTTCCCACCACCTAAATCAGGAGAAACAATAACTAAATTTTCCAACATCTCCTTATAATATTTCTTTAAATAATTAATTAAAACAGGATAACTATATAAATTATCAAAAGGAAATTTAAAATACTCCTGAATCTGAGCAGCATGCAAATCAACAGCCATCCCTCTAGATGCATATAAAGAAATAGTTTCAGCAATTGCCTTTGCATTCACACTTACCCTTGATTCATCCTTTCTCTCTTGCCTTGCAAATCTCATATATGGTAAAACAACATTAATCTCTTCTGGCGAAGAAAAAGTCATAGCTTCTAATGTAAAAATCAAATCAGTAAACCACTGACAAGCAGGCTTATTACCATCACATATTAGAAAGCATTTCCTTCTTCTAATATTATCACATATTTTTATCTTATATTCCCCATCTTTAAAAGTTGTCTTCTCAATATCAGTTAATTTAACAGAAAATTTTTCATCTTGTTTAGCTTTTAAATAATTATAAACACCCTTAGCAAAACCATATCCCTTGCCTGTTGAGTCAGCAATTAACACAACCTCTTCCATAAAACTGCCAGGAGCAAGCTCTTTATAATCTTTGTTGTAATTTTATACAATCTTTTCTGTAAATTAGAAAAATCCTTTAATAATATGGCAGGATTAGAAGGACAAGCTGGAAAAAATAAACAAGGGAATTTAATAATAGATAGTAAATTCATTAAGGGTAAGAAAAGGGGACATATAAGAGAGCCACAAACATATGAAATAATAATCTTAATATTGCCTTATAATTACTCCTCTAAGAGCTCTCTAACTCTTTATAAATCCTCTTAATAAATGCAATCTTATCCTCTATCCTTATAATATCACTCCTGCCTGATAAGAGAATATTAATAGCAAATGGACTAATATTATTAACTACTTGCTTCTCTATCTTAATCTTGCCCTTATTAAACCAATCCAAAACCTGCTTACAAGCATTTAAATCCATTAAATCCTCTAACACCTCTCTCTTAGCTTCTTTTAAAATAGGAAAATCCTTACTAGTCTTTCTAACAGCAGCTAATAAAAAATGACTACTTAATTGTTGTCTACCAACACTCTTCTGCCTGCCCTTATAATTTCTCAATATCATCAATCCTCTAGCAGCACAATGCCTAAATCGCCTTTTCAACACCTCTGTCTTCTCAACAGCCTCTTCTAATACCCCTTGCAAATTATCAGCATTCAACTTCTTCAAACCCTTAATCAACTTATCAGCATCAACATCCCTGCCAGCAATAAAAAACCCATTATCAGTCACACCAATTTCCACATCCCTTTTTCTAGCAGAAGCAACAACATAACCTAATGCCCTAGACAAAGCATCATTAACCCTTCTACCAAATAAGGTATGGAAAATCACATAATTCTTCTCCTCTTTATACTGCTCAACTAACACCTTGCCTTCATGTGGAATAATAGAATAATCATACTGGTATTTAAAATAATCATCCATAATCTTAACAGTCCTATCATCACCCCCAATATACTCTTTAATAAATGCCCTACTCTTACCTGTTTTTAATTTCTCTTCTATTAATTTTCTAAAATGTTGTATAGACAAGGCAGTATCAAAACTTAATGGCAACATCTCAGAATACCAACTTGGAATTGTTGGTCTTTTTTCATTTGCCTGTCTTACATAAATCTTCATACCCTTATTATATAAGAATTGATATCTCTGCCCACCTAATACAAACACATCACCTTTCTTCAATCTTTCTAAAAACCCCTCATCAACCTTACCAACTAACTGTCCAGAACAAACCACATTAGCAAAACTCTCATCAGGAATAGTGCCAATATTAGTCATATATATCACCCTAGCTAACCTGCCTCTTTTTCCAATCATACCCTCATCCTTATCATACCAAATCTTAGCATACACATTCCTAGCTTGTAATTCATATTCACCAGTTAAATAACTAATAACAGAATAAAAATCACTTTTACTTAAATTTCTATAAGGATAAGCTTTTTTAATTAATTTTAACATCTCTTTATCCTGCCATTTCCTATAAATAGCCATACCATATATATGCTGGCTTAACACATCTAAACAATTCTCAGGTATATGAACCCTATCTATCTGCTTATGTTTAGCATTTCTTAATATTACCCCGGATTCAACTAAATCATCCATATCATTAACAATAAACCTGCCTTTAGCAGTTTCATGTAATTTATGTCCTGCTCTCCCAATTCGTTGCATAGCTCGAGAAACAGATTTTGGGCTACCCAATAACACCACTAAATCAACATAACCAATATCTATACCTAATTCTAAAGAAGTTGAACATACAACCACTTTCAGCTTACCTTGCCTTAATCCCTCTTCAATATCATATCTATGTTGTTTACTCAATGATGAATGATGAGCACCTATTCGATCACCTTCTTCATCTATTGCAACATACTTACCAGGAAATTTCTCTTTTAAATTATGAACAACCCTTTCAGTAGCAGAACGTGTATTAGTAAATATTAATGTTGTTTTATGTGCTTGTATTAAATCATCTAACACCTCATACATCCTATGATGAATTTGCCAAGAATTAGCATTTAAAAAATCAACAGGTGCAACTACTTGTAAATCTAATTTCTTCTCCAATCTAACATCAGCAATTACACAATCCCTGTCACCAACAAGAAAATTAGCAACCTCATCTAAAGGAGCAATAGTAGCTGACAACCCAATCCTAGTAATAGGCATAACAGTCCTAGCTTGCAACCGTTCTAATGTCAAACTAAGATGTGTACCCCTCTTATTCTCAGCTATAGCATGTATTTCATCCACAACCAACCACTCAACCATATCAAAACGCTCTGAAAACTTAGGTGAATTAATCATAATAGCTAAACTCTCAGGCGTAGTAACAATAATATGTGGGCTCTTTTTTAACATCTTAGCTCTTTCCTTTGAAGATGTATCACCTGTTCTTAAAAATACCCTAATCTCCTGCATCTCTATCCCCTTTTTCTTAGCAAGCTCTTGCATCTCCTTCAAAGGTTCTATTAAATTAAAATGAATATCATTACTCAATGCCTTTAATGGAGATACATAAACAGCATATATCCTCTCTTCTAATTCTTGTTTCTTAGCTAACATCACTAAATAATTTAAAATAGATAAAAAAGCAGTTAATGTTTTCGTACTCCCAGTAGGAGCTGAAATTAATATATTCTTTCTTTCAAATATGGGCAATACACCATATCTCTGTGTTAAACTAAATTCCTTAAATTTAGAAAAAAACCACTCTTTAACAAGAGGATCTAAACTATCTACAATTTTCTCTACCTTCCTTTCTCTTGCTTGTGTATATTTAGCTTTAGCCATTATATTAAGAATAAAATTAGTTTTAAGAACCTATTGATTAATATATAGTAAATTAATTATGACACCAAATTATATAAAACCTTTCTATCTTTAAGATAAGAGGTGAAATATGCCTAAAATTAGTAAAGAAAAACAAGAGAAAATACAAGAACAAATCCTATCATACCTATACTCAATATTCCCAAAATCAGCATTTACAGCAGATATAGCAAAAGAATTAGCAAGAGATGAGGAATTTATTAAAAACCTCTTACAGCAGCTAATTAAAAAAGAATTAGTAATCTCAATAAAAAAGAATCCAGAAGGTATACAATACACAAGAAGAATTAGATGGAGATTATCAAATAAAGCACATCAAGCATATAAAACATATCAATAAAACATAATTAATATTATAAATCTCTGTTTCTATAATTAGATATGGATCCTATTAAACAAGCATTTTCTAAAGTTAAGCAAGATATAGCTGAATTAAA
Organism: Candidatus Nanoarchaeia archaeon; assembly: GCA_049975665.1. Taxonomy (GTDB): domain Archaea; phylum Nanobdellota; class Nanobdellia; order Pacearchaeales; family GW2011-AR1; genus JBNGDY01. The sequence continues at coordinate 13,372 of JBNGDY010000007.1, forward strand.
ACAAGAATTAAATAAATTAAAACAAGAATTAAAACAAATCACTACCCAACAAACCCAAAATCAGGAAAAAATATACCTAAAACCACCCCAAAATCAAGAAAATAGCCCAACACATAACACCCAACAAACAGACAAACAGACACATAATTCCAACAATCCAACACATATTCCAACATATAACTACCCTTCTCAGGCTCTGAAAACCCTAAATTTACCTATTTCCACAGGAAATAGGGGGGTTCCAACAGACAAACAGACAAACAGACAAACAGACAGACACATTCAAAATCCAACACATAATCAGGAAATTACTAAATCACAACAATCTAATGATTTTGAACAAGCTAGACAAGCCTTAGATTCCTTAGATAATATTAAAAAAGGCATAAGAAGGAAATTTAAACGCCTTACTCAACAAGAAATGTTAGTCTTTTCTACTCTCTATTCCTTTGAAGAACAAGGACAAACAGACATCACTTATAAAATCCTTGCTAATCACCTAAATTTAAGTGAATCCTCTATAAGAGATTATATTAATAGATTAATAAATAAAGGCATTCCTATAATTAAAACTAAACAAAATAATAAACAAATTATACTTTCAATCTCTCAAGACCTCAAAAACATAGCATCTTTATCGACGATATCTAAACTAAGAGACCTATAGCTAAATAAGATATTCGCTTAAACGAATTAAACCTCTAACTATATCTTACTTTCTTTTCTTACTTTATTCAATCCTAAACCCATGCCTTAACCCTTACCTAAAATGCTTTAACATCACTAAAACCTCATTTTTACACTAAATTACCTTATTAATCTATCCTATTAGATTGTGATTCATCTCCCTTAAATATCCTCACAAC
>JBNGDY010000008.1:0-13111 GCA_049975665.1 Candidatus Nanoarchaeia archaeon
CTCTTCAACCCTACCAGCCCTGCCTAAATCACTTGATTGTAAATCCTTAAGATTAGATACTAATTTTCCAGAAGTAGCTTTAGCAAGCTTCTGCATATCACTCTTTGCAACCCTTCTAATAGCATATATACCTGCCTTAGCAAGATAATATTGAGCTACATCATCTATACCTTTCTGACATATAACAACATTAGCACCAACTTCCCTTAACTTATTAACCATATTTTTCAATGTTGCCTCCTCTTGATTAAGAAAACTCTGCAATTGTTCTGGTGAATTAATACTAATCTGTGTCTCTGTTTCTGGTCCTTTAATTTCTAAAGCAGTATCAATTAAAGCTATCCTGGCCTGCTGAATAGAAGAAGGCATTTCACCAGACAACCGCTCCTTATCTAACACTAATCCTTCTATTAATTCAGTCTGCTCTATTGATTGTCCTTTTTGTTTTTCAAATTTAATATCATTTAAATCAACCTTGCCATTTTCAGCTATCAGCTTAATAGCCCTCACAATTAAATCATCAAATTTCTCTTTAACATACTCAGCACCCTTGCCAGTCATAGCTGTCTGTGCAATCTTCATTAATTCCTCTTCTGTATCTACTTCTTTAGCAAGCTCTTGTAAAATGATTTGGGCTTTTTCAGCAGCTTTTCTATAACCTTGTGCAATAATAACAGGATGTATCTTCTGGTCTAGCAACTTCTCTGCATTTTCTAATAATTTCCCAGCTAACATAACTGCAGTAGTAGTACCATCACCAATCTCATCTTCCTGTGTCTTAGCAATCTCCACAACCATCTTAGCAGCTGGATGCTCTATCTGCATTTCTTCTAATGTTGTCACACCATCATTAGTAACAATGATATTACCTGCTTCATCCACTAACATCTTATCCATACCCTTCGGCCCTAAAGTAGTTTTAACTGTTTCAGCTATCACTTTTGCAGCGAGAATATTATTTCTCTGAGCATCTCTACCTAACAATCTCTGTACATCTTCTGGCATTATTTGTTTGTCTTGCTCTCCCATATCTCATATCATGTTATTGGATTTATAAGAATTATTGTATTAGATTATAATCAAAAACATATATAAACCTGCCTGATTTATAAACAATATGGAAACAGGGATTAAAGTAGGTGATTTAATGACTAGAAATTTTATTTATGTAAACCCAGATACAAACCTAAAAGAGTGTTCTAAAACAATGGTTAAAAAAAGAGTAGGTTCATTAATTGTTAAAGAAAATAATAAGTTAAAAGGCATATTAACTGAAAAAGATATTTTATGGGCTATTGTTAAGAAAAGCAAGAAACATCTTTCTGAGATTAAAGCTAAGGATTTAATGAAAAGAAAAGTCATCACAATTAAACCATCTGCAGACATAACAGAAGCAATGAAGAAAATGAAGAAAAAGAAGCTGAGAAGACTACCAGTAATTGAAAATAAAAAGGTTATAGGTATTATAACAACAAATGACATATTGAAGATAGAGCCTAGTTTATTTGAATTATTTGCAGAAAATATGAAGATTAAGGAAGAATCTGATAAATTAAAACAAACAGAAAAAATAAGAACACATAGAAAACAAGGTGAATGTGAATCTTGTGGTGAACAAGGCTTGCTCTTCTATGAAGATGGTATGTGGATATGTGCTGACTGCTATAATAAAAAATAAATATCGGTTTTAAGCCAGCAAGCTGTTCAAATAGCATTATTAACCTTATTTGCCTTATACTTACTAACATTAACCTTTTTCACACTAGCTTGTATACCAACAATCGCTTCATTCTTTAATGCTACAATCTACCCCTCTATTAATCCAGAAGATTATTTATTAAAACACAATAATGCTTATAAATCTCTATATGTTCTATCAAAAATGAATAAAGACGATTTAGCAGAGATAGTGAGTACAACACTTGCTAGCATAGGTATAACAACTGCTTTTATTGCAGGGCTTGTTTTTATAACATCAAAAACAAAAGAAACCAGCCATGTTTCAGAAACCTCTTCACTATTATCAGAAGTTCAAAATAAATCTGCTGGTGAAGATAGAATCTGGACGCTAGAAGAAAAAAGAGCTTTTTTAGATTATTTTGGATTTGAAGATGTTGTCCTCCAACCTCAACAACAGATATATTTTAAACCAAGAGCACAAGAAGCAGATATTTATCTTGGATATAGTGGCATATCTATTGACAATAAGATAGGAACAATTAGTCAGCCACAATTAAGAGATTACCTATCAGAACATTAAATCAAAAACATTTATATATCCTATCATTCTAATAAATTAAATGGCTCAGGAAATAGAAGTTTTAAAAGAGGCTGTGAAGCATGTAGGATATTTTAAATATTCTGACTTATATGCATTTTGCTATAATTGGTTAAAAGATAATGGATATAGTGTTAAGGAAAAAGAATATACAGAAAAGCTTTCTAATGATGGTAAGGAAGTAGAAATAAAATGGGAAGCTGCAAAAGATGTGACTGATTATTTCCAGAATAAGATTGAGTTAAAGTGGCATATCTTAAGAATGCAGGATGCAGAAGTAGAAATAGAAGGTAAAAAAAAGAAAACTAATAAAGGAGAGGTTAAAATTACATTTACAGCAAATCTTGTAAAAGATTATGAAAAGAAGTGGGAGCAAAGCCCATTTTACAAATTTTTAAGAGGCATATATGATAAATACATAATAAGAACAACACTAGACCAATACAAAGATAGATTAAAAGATAAAGCAGACAGCTTTGTAGAAGATACTAAAGCATTTATAAGATTAGAAGGCAAGAAGTAACTATCTTAATATACAAAAATTTAAATATTCTCACTCTAATTAAATATATGAAAAAATTAATATTCCTTTTGCTTGTTCTTCTTATTAGTCAGGCAAGTGCTATATCTGTTTCTTCTACACCAATAGATGAAGTAATTATACCTGATTATGACCAGCCAGCTCATTTTAAGATAACTATAGAAAATGCTTCTGCTGGCACATATAAGATATATTCTTTATTAACAGGCATGGAATTAGAATTGGTTGTAGATGGAAAGTCATATAATGAAAATAAAGATTTTTATATAAAAAATAACAAAACATTAGATGTCTATGTAACCCCTAGTAGTTATTTTGAAAAAAGAGGACACTATACATTCGAATATATAATCAAGCAAGATAAAGGAGAGAGTTATGAAAACTGGCTTACAGTAAAGGTGGTTGATTTAGAAGATGCTATTGAGATATCATCTGATATAATTGATGCTTCCTCTGGGAAAGTGAGGTTTTATATAGAAAATAAAGAACAAGCTTCTCTAGAAGATATCCAAGCTAGTTTCTCATCTATACTATTTGATAATGTAGAAAAAGAATTTAGCCTTAACCCATTAGAAAAAACATATATAGAAATAGATGTAGATGATAAGGAATTAAAAACATTAAAAGCAGGAAGTTATATTATAACAGCTAATTTTGATACTGATATGGGAGAGCAGGCAATTAAAGGTAAAATCTATATAGGTGAACAAGAAGGCATCACCACACAAGAAGATTCATCTGGCTTATTAATACATACAAATACTATTACTAAAATTAATTCAGGCAATGTTCCTAAACCAGTTCAAATACAAGTGGAAAAAAATATTATCTCTAGATTATTTACAAATTTTAATACAGAACCATTAACAGTTAGGAGATCTAGTTTCTCTATCATCTATACTTGGAACAAAGAACTGCAACCAGGAGAGGTATATAATGTTAAAGCAACTACAAATTATCTATTACCTCTCGCAGTTATATTTGTTTTAGGATTAGCAATATGGGGATTTAAACATTACCTTCAAACTAAAATTGATATTAAAAAATCAGTTAATCATGTTAAGACCAAGGGAGGGGAATTTGCATTACGTGTTAAGATTAGGGTTAAAGCTAGGAAAGATATAGAAAACCTATCAATAATAGATAAGATTCCATCTATTGTAAAGGTTTATGAAAAATTCGAAACTATCAAACCAGACCAGAAAGATACAAAGAACAGGAGATTAAGATGGAGTTTAGGGGATTTAAAAGCAGGTGAGGAAAGAGCATTTTCATATGTTGTTTATTCTAAAGTTGGAGTAGTAGGGAAGTTCTCACTACCATCTGCAACAGCAGTATTTGAACAACAAGGCAATATACATGAACAAGAGTCTAATAAGGTATTTTTCCTTTCTGATCAAGCTAAGGAGTAATTATGTTTTCATTAAGTATTATATAAATTTGGATTAAGCTCCATAATCTCTTTTCCTATAATAATCAGATATGGGAAATATTAAAACAAGCAGGTTTTAAGAGCCTAATTAATAACTGGTTAAGGTAATAAGAAAGACATCTCATAAAGCTATAATTGAAGATTATTTCTCTTTTTTCATAAATTCATAATTATACAGAGATATTTAAACATTTATATCTAAAAACATTTAAAAATCATCTTAACATCTACAAGTATCCCGTCATAGCTCAGTGGTAGAGCATGCGGCTGTAGAATAGGGTGGACATTCCTCTATTTCGAGGATAAGAATGAAACCTAACAAGCTCATGACTCATACAGAACCCGCAGAGTCCCCTGTTCGAATCAGGGTGGCGGGATTTTTATTCCCAACATATTTATAAATCTCTCTCCCATATAAGGATATGAAGATATTAAAGAGGTGTTTAAAAGCATTAAAAAAACCATTGTCTGCTAGTAAGATAAGGTTTTCATATAAAGATCAAGAAGTTCTGAGAGATATTTCTGTAAATTTAAAAGAAAAGGAAATAATAGCAATCATAGGCAAATCTGGTTCAGGCAAATCCACATTTTTAAAATTAATATCTGGCATATTATCAGGCAGATATAAAGGAAAAATTAAGATATTTGGCAAACCAAAATTTCTCAGTAAAAAGAGAATAGGATTTATACCACAAGAAATGTCATTTATACCAGATTTGAATCTAGAAGATAATATAAAAATAGCTGGATTAAACACAGGATTAGGAGAGAGAAAATCATTAAAACAAGCAGAACAACTAGCAGAATTATTAAAATTAGATGAACCTCTTACAAAAAAACCATCTGAATTATCTGGTGGACAAAAAGTCAGATTAAATATTATTCTCTCACTTCTACATAATCCAGACATCATCATATTAGATGAACCTTTTGTAGGTTTAGATTTTAAAAATAGAAGAATATTATGGCACTTCATCAACACATTAAAGCAAAAAGGCAAATCCATTATCCTAACATCACATCTATTAACAGAAACACAAGAATATGCAGACAAATTTATCATATTAAAAAATGGTAAAATTCTGTTTAGAGGAAAATTAGAAAAATTAAAAGAAAAACTAAAGATAAAATACATAATAGAAATTAAATTCTCAAAACTCTCTAAGCAAAATCTAGATAAAATAGAGAAATACCTTATATATAATGATTTAAAGATTTTAGATAAATATAATAATTATATGATGATATCATTAAAAGAAGAAAAAGATAGAAAGAAATTAGAGAGATTATTTAGCAAACTAAATTTAGATTACAACTTGTTAGGATTTAGAGAACCTAATCTAGATGAAATCTTTTTAAGAGCATGATAAAAATAATTAGACAAATATCAGCTTGTTTAAAAAAAGACATTCTATTGTTATATAAAAGAAAGAAATATCTATATGTCTTCATCTTACTCCCATTAATTATAGCTAGCTTATTTCTCTTCTTTCTCAACCCATCATTGTCTAATATTGACATAGGCATATGTGATTTAGACAATACTCAAGCATCTCAACAAATTACTCAAAACTTACAAGGATTTAACCCTATCATACTAGATAAAACTAATTGTGTAGATAATCTGCAATCAGACATTAAATCAGGTAAATTCTCACTAGGCATGGTTATTGGACATGGTTTCTCATCTAATCTAAACAATATGAAACAATCTAAGATTACAATCTATTATGATAATACAGATATCGCATTCTCTAATATGGTATCATGGAAAGTAGATAATTCACTATCACCAGCTAAAAGACAAATAATAGACACTCTCAACCAAGAATTAAAAAATAAAATCAACAACCTAAGAAATAGTTTAGATATAGCTTTACTAGCAAGCAAGAATCTACCTATACATAACAAGCTAGAACAAACAGATAATGAATTAGAAAAAGTAGAAGAAATAGATACAGAATTTTTAGTTAGACCAATCTGGACAGATAAGCAGCCAGTTTATACAGAAACAGCGCAAAGAGATTCAGCAATAGCCTTTATCTTCCCAATTATTGCATTATTTATAGGACTAATGCTCTCATCAACTTCACTAATCTATGATAAACAATCAGGATATTTAACAAGAGTAAAAGCAGCTTCCTCACCCTTACTATATATTCTCTCAAAATTTATATTCTTCTTCATACTAACCTGTATAGAATTTCTCATCATCTTTGGATTATTTATACTAACAGGTGCTAGTTATCACTTCCCTTTAAGCTTGTTAAACATGCTTTTATTAATCTCTATTATTAACACATCTATAGGATTAATAATAGGCTTATTAGCTGATAATGAAGGTATAGCCATTCTCTTCTCATTAATCATTGCTTTTCCTCTTATGCTATTATCAGGCATATTCTATCCAATACAGACAATGCCCTCGCTAATACAATGGATTACTAATATATTACCATTACAATATCAAATAGAGGCAGTTAAAACCAGCTTATTATTCAATCAATCACTAAACTGGTACTGGCTTATTCCTGCTACTATTTTATTACTAATTATCTATAAAGGAATAAAAAGAAAATAAATTATCTTAGTTTATATACAACTTCTATTCTAGCACTTATCTGCCTGTCTGAGGGTTGTATAGATGTAGTAGCCTGCTTAGCTTCTAATGCATTATCTTCCATACCAGTATAACTATAAACAGTCCATGGATGATAATAAAAATTAGAGTTTCTTACCTGATATATACCTGATAGATGTGCATTTAAACCATCAGCCATAGCTTCTGCCTTATTTCTTGCATCTTGTGTAGCCAACTTAATAGCTTCTGCTTTATACTGATTTTCTGTTTCCTTAGTTAACTCATAATTAATATAATTAACATAAGCACCTGCATCAACACCAGCGTCAATTGCATCACCAATATCTTCACCTACATCAACCTTTAATGATATAGCATGTCTAGCTTTATAACCTACTAACTCCCTGCCATTATCCCATTCATATTCAGGATTAACACTAAATTGCTCTGTTTCTATATCCTCTCTGTCATAACCTAGTTTTATCAAGCTGATAATTAAATCATCTAATAGCTCTGCATTCTTATCCCTAGCTTCCTGAGCAGAATCATTAATAGTTTCTATAACAAGATTAAGATGAACTAATTCTGGTTCTACATCTATCTCAGATTCACCTGTTGCTGTTAATGTATTTGTAGGTGCTAGTTGTATAAATGCATATACAGCAATTAAAGCAATCAATACAATACCCCCAATAATTATGCTTGTTATTTTTACAGCCTTATCCATTTTTCCTCCTTTCATAAATTAATGAAATTATAAAAAATATCAAGATAGATAACCATGCACCTATCAAGAACCACTGCCAAGCAGGCAAGTTCATCCCTACAGAACCACTTGCTTCTAATATAGCTATATTTGTGTCCATTAATCTATTTGTCTCTACATTTTTTGGCTTATTTACCACAGCTATAATTGCAGCACCTATGCCAGTTAATATAAGAGGAATAGCAAATTTCTTTAACCTACTTGCTGGTTTTGGAGAGATAACTATCTTCTTGTTAGCTAGTTTGTAAGAAGGCATCTTCTTTCCCTTAATACTCCAGAAATGATTCTTACTTTCAATTAATCCTGCATTAACAAGCTTTTTAATATTATATTCTATTGTGTTAAGAGGCTTATTCAACTTGCTGGCAATCTCACTCTCTGTTAATTCTTGTTCAGCTAATATATCTAAGATGCTTATACATGTCTTACTTGATAATATATCTGCTATTGCTTTTGTTTTTTCATCATTCAAATTGATAAGTATATCTTTTTCCATAATAATATATAGAAACATTATTTATAAATATCTTCATAAGTTCAATTTAGATAGAAGTTATGCTACCATCTGTTTAATCCTGCTTCTACACCTTGAAAATACATTTAATAAAGAAGTATCATATGAAGCTATCCTCACTTTATCATCTTCTAAAAGATACAAACTAGCTAATACAATTTGTTTATCAACCTCACTAAGAGGACTTCTACAATAACTATTTCTCCCTTTCATCTCAATATGATTAACAAGTCCTGTATAATCTTGCCTATACTTTTCTATTATATCTTCAGGAAGATTATGTTCAAGCACTCTATATTCATCACCTATAAGCTCTAATGTATGTTCTCTTTCATCTAATAATTGTGCTAATACACTTTGCTCATTTTGTGAAATTGTATCCTTAATTAAGAACCCTAATTTTTGATTACCTGCTTCAAATTCCTCTACTACTCCTTGAGTTACTGTCCAATTCTTATAATGTTCTCCTGCCAATCTCCTATTAAGGCATGACAATCTTGCCCTTTCTTCTTGTAAGCTATCTAGATTTCCTTCATCCCAATCAAAAAGAATATAATTAGAAGTGCCAAAATAACATGTATCAAAAACAATAATTCTATCTACTGGCAATCCAAACCGATCGTTCATCCCTCTATCTATCCAGCTTTATTTAAAAATTTTACCACTTGCTACTCTTAAGGTAATCAGCTTATAAATTAAATTATGCTTGAAAATATATCTTAATTTACAGATTTATATTTAAAGCATTTCTTCCTAATATTATCAAGAGGTGTAAAATGGAAGTGGAAATAGCTATCAAAGATGAAAAAGGCGACATTATAGAAGAAGAGGAAAAGAAAAACCAATTATTAAAAGAGATTTATACAACATTTAAGAACTCATTATGGGAAAGAACATCTAAAGGATATAGAGTATTTATTTAATAAACTACAAAAGCCCTTAAACCAGCTATATCATGATATGTGACAACCCTTCTGCCTGCTACCTGATAAGTTACAAATCTTTGGAAATTACCACTATAAATTTTAGATACCTCTAACTCAGATAAAACATTGCTATCAATACTTTTGCCTGCTAAATGTCTCAACACACTATAAAATTGAGGAACTATTGATGTTCTCATTCTCATAATAAGATGTTTAGTTTTTAAGATTATACTACAAACCTTTAAAAACCATCTCCATCTTGAATTATAAGAATAGGAATGATTGTTCTATTTTTAAGATGAATAAATTTAAAACATTGGGACTGAGTGATAAATTTTCAAAAAACCTTGAAAACCTTAATATCACTAATCCCACAGAAATACAAGAGAAAGCTATTCCTGTAGCTATGCAAGGCAAGGATATTATCGGTGGCAGTGCTACAGGCAGTGGCAAGACTATTGCTTTTGCTGCACCAATAATAGAACATATTGAACAAGAAGGAATACAAGCACTTATTCTAACACCAACAAGAGAATTAGCAGAACAAATCTGTAAATCTATTAAACAAATATCTAATGATTTCCCTGTTAATGTGTTATCCATATATGGGGGTGTGGATATTAAAAGACAAATGAGGAATATACCAAAAGCAAATATTATTGTCGGCACACCTGGCAGAATATTAGATCATTTAAACAGAAAAACACTTAATCTATCTGATGTTAAATATCTTGTATTAGATGAAGTTGATAGAATGTTTGAAATGGGTTTTCAAGAAGATGTAGAGAAGATTATTTCTTATTGTCCAAAACAAAGACAAACATTAATGTTCTCAGCTACTATTTCAAGAGACATTGATTACTTATCTAAGAAACATTCGAACAATGCTAAAGAGATCATAGTAAAATCACAAATAGACCCTTTGAAATTAAAACAAGTTTTCTATGATATTGCAAGAAATAAGAAATTTCCTCTACTTGTTAGCTTACTTAATAAAGAAAAATCTGAAATTGTAATGGTCTTTTGTAATACAAGGATGAATAGTGATTTTGTAGCAGATAATCTAAAACTCAATAATATCAATGCACAAGCAATACATGGGGGATTTTCCCAAAATAAGAGAAATAAAGCTCTTGAAAGTTTCCATAAAGGACATGTTAATGTGCTTGTATGTACAGATGTAGCTGCACGTGGTTTAGATATAAAAGATGTAAGTCATGTCTATAATTATGATATCCCTGATAATATTACAGATTATACACATAGAATTGGAAGAACTGCAAGAGTAGGTAAAGAAGGGATTGCTATTAATCTTGTATGTGACAGAGATTATGATAATTTTAGGAAAATAGAAGGGGATATTTATAATATAGAAAAAACAGCCCTGCCTGATATTCCACGCGTTGAGATGAAGATACCAGAACGAGGAAAGAGTAAGCAGAAAAGCAGGTTTAATTCAGGTAGGGGGAGTAGAGGAAGTAGAAAGAGCAGAGACAATAGGAGCAGGAGCGGTAGAGATAGCAGAAGTAGTAGAAATAATAGGGGTGGAAGCAAAGGTTTGAGAGATAGAAGCAAAAGAAGTAGTAGTAGAGATAATAGAGACAGCAAGCCAGGCAGGTTTAGGCATAATTCTCACAATAGGAAAAGAACAAGCAGAACTCGAAGATGATTTTTAAATTGATTAGAATTCTTAAATTAATTAAGAACTATACGCCCCAGCCGGGAATTGAACCCGGGTCTTGGCCGCGACAGGGCCACGTACTGGTCCACTATACTACTAGGGCATAATATCTTCTTGCATATATAGTTTTTAAAGATTTCTTTTCCTAATATCTTCTAACAATCCACCCACTCATAACCTTGGCTAACTGCCTCTTCCTTAGAAGAAAAGCAAATAATATTTTCCTGCAAAATTCTGTCTGCATAATAACACTGGCAGAAATAAAACTTATCTGAATTCTTGCTACCAACATATTTATCTCCTTCCTGACATCCTAGTTCTAAACATCTCTGTTGATTTTCTGTTAATCTATCTCCTATATCCTGTTCTTTCAGCCCCTCCCTCCCGCTCTGAAAAGCATAATAATAAGCAACTAATACAAAACCTATAATAAAAATAATAACAACAACTAGAAGGAGAACAGATGCCCAATATCTATTAAAAAACCCTGCTTGATGATTCATTTCTTCTTACCAGAAGGCACAACATACACCTTCTCAACTTTAAATGATTTATATACACTCTCTAAAATATCAGTACCAGCATATCCAGCTAGCAAAGATAAACGATAATCAAAATTAAATATCAATCCAACAAACATACCAATTAACATAGCAACAAAAGCAGTAATAATCCAATAACCCCATAATATCTGTCTCTTCAAAGCCATTGCCTTTAACAAACCCACAACCCCTCTAGTCAAACCACCAGCCATACCTAAAGCACCGGGCAAGATTAGTGTATTCATCACCTCTGCTGACACCATATTTTTCTTATAAGACAGATATATTTAAGGGTTTTGGTTTTTAATCAAACTCTTTAAATACTTCTGCCAAGTTTTAAATTAGCATGCAAAGGTGAAGAATTATGGAAACAAGCTAAGAACTAAATAACTCCTCAAACTTTTCTCTAGATATCCTTACATCCTTCTTAATAATTTTATTTAATAATCCTCTATCAATTTTCTCTCCAGGATGATTTAGGATTACTGTTGTTCTGCCATCTTTATGTTTAAGAAATATGTGACCCCCAGACTGCCTAATTGCCTTAAAACCAATTTTTGAAAGAATTTTAATTAACTCCTTAGCAGTAATCTGTGGCAGTTTACTCATTTAAACCTCTATTTTTTGTATGCCTATAAAACTATCATCTGTTTTTATATGCCCTTCTTGTAAATATAGTAAAATGGCCTCTCTTGTCCTTTTCAAAAGCTCATCCATATCCTTAGCCTGGGTATGACATCCTGGCAACTCAACTACCTCTGAGATTAATTGACCATCTTCTCCTTTTTCAATAATCATATTAAAATTTGCCATATCTATTAAAATCAGCTGAGATATATAAATTTATTGGATTTATTAATTGTAGTTTCATAATTTTATCCCAGGCATATCTTTAATCTTTTCAAAAAATTCAGGGTTCCATATATAAACCACATATCCCTCTTTGTCATAAACTATCTTATTAAGGCTCTCTAAATAAGTCATTATAATTTGAAATGTTTGCCACATCACCTTCCTAGGCAATTTATTAAATAACTCTGTTTTCTTATATTCCCCACTATTCTCATTAATAAACTTTTCAACCATTAACACAGTTTGTAGTGTTGGGCTTCTTGTATACTTATTTGATAAGCTCACCTCTATAATATCAATTGATATTACTAGATAAATCTTTCTGATAAGCTAAGCAATAGCTAAAAATTAATCACTGCTTCTTCTTATGATAAATCTCAAGAAAAACAAGTTTGTCTTCTGACTCAATATAAGCATAAGAAAGTCTAAAAGGTTTAATATATAATTCTCTCGTTCCTTTTCGATTATATCTCATAGGTTTTCCAATTTTTGGATTATTAACTATCTTTCTTATTTGTTTCTTAATATAATTTTTTAATGTATTATCTTTAATTTTAGAAATAGTTTTTTGAAATTTTTTATTAAAAAAGATTCTTACCATCTTTCTATCTCTTCTAAAAAGTCCTCATCATTCATTTCTACAAATTCTCCATTATCAAATTCTCTCCAAGCTTGTTCTGTTTCTTGTATAAATGCCAAATCTTCTTTCATAAAGGCTCTAAGCCTAGCTACCTCTCTCTTAAGTTTCATTAATTCCTCATTCATATTATTTATATTAATTTCTTGTGCCATATAGATATCAAATACATTAGATATTATAAATTTATTGGATTCATGAGTAATCCATCATCCCAGAACTATTTCCATTTTGCTAGGGCTTCTTATATTTTAAATGTTTCTTTCCTATCTCACTATTATATTTATGATTGCTCTTACATAACTTGCAATAATAAGTCTTGCCATGATATGGCTTATATCTAGAAAATGCTTTCATAAAG
>JBNGDY010000009.1:0-554 GCA_049975665.1 Candidatus Nanoarchaeia archaeon
TTTTTAGTGGGGGCATATCTATTAATTGTATTTTTACATCTTTTATTTGTAAGGTGCCAAGTATTGGTTGATATGTTGTGAATGGTATGTTTGATGTGGGGGATTTATTTTTTCCTATTAGTTTATTAAATAGGGTTGATTTGCCTGTGTTTTCAGGTCCTATTAGAAGGGCTTGCATTGATGCTTTTCTTATTGATGTTTTTTTAGGAGCTTTATTTTTTTCTAATGAGGATTTTAATTTTTTATATCGTGTTTTGAGGTTGGCGAGCATTTTTTCAGCTGATTTATGTTTTGGACATTCTTTAATCATTTCTTCTAGCCAATAGAGTTTATCTTGTTTTGTTTGTGCTGCTAAGAAGTTTTGTTCTGCTTTTTGATATGCTGGTGATTGGTTTGTGCTACTCATGTTTATATATAGTGAGAATGTTTTTAAAGAATTATGTTTTATTAGATAGATGAGGAATGTTGTAGATTATCTTAGAAAATATAAAGATAAATATCCTATTTCTGCTTTGAAGCAAAAATTAAAAAAATCAGGATATACAGATAAACAA